>NZ_JBICKH010000100.1:0-1288 GCF_043103905.1 Pseudomonas sp. yb_2
TGGTTTTGGCGGCTTTGATGACCCGATCCGTCGAAACATGAGCATGTACAGCCGTCCCTTGCACCCAGGCCTTCGCTTTGAGCACCTTGGGGCCTCGTGGGCTTTTCGCAACCTGTCTGGGCTGGATGTTTCTGGCCAGCTCCAGCAGGCGCTGAGCCAGGTTTTCCATCGGAACAACGGGCATGTACTCGGATGGCAGGGCAATCTGCATGCCTTCGTAACCCCCTCTGATCTGCACCGCCAAGTGATAGATCGAGGCTTCCCAATTCTCGGGCAAGGCATCGCGGTGAGCCTGTTCAACACTTCGCTTGAGCAAGGCCAGAACGTTGTATGCCAGCACGGCAGTGGTGAATCCAAGCAAGGCGGCTCGCGGACTGCCGAGGGTTTCAATTTCACTTTCCAGAATTGCTTCCAACCGCTGGAACATCCCTTCAATGCTCCAGCGGCGCCGATAGAAGTCTGCGATCTGTTGCGCACTGATGCTCTCGGGCAGGTTGCTCCAGAACATCAAGCTGTTATCACCTGAGTCGTTTGGTGAATGAAGCGTTAACTCGACACGTCGCCAGCGGTGCCCGCCTTTTACTTCGATGGATTGCTCGCGCACAGTGCCTGTGGCGACGGGCATCGGTGCTTGCCACTCACCTTCCTGGATCAAGCGTGGATGCTTGGCCTGCTGGCGAATGACAAATGATGTCTTCACCTGTTCGCACGCCTCCATTACAGGCAGCGTGCAGTAGAGACGGTCAGCGATCCAAACCTGATTGGTCTTTGCTTCAGCCAGCAACGGCAAAACACAAACTCGTTCGCTTGCGTAGGCGTCCTCGCACGGCTGGAGGTCAATTACCTGATCCAGGTCGGGGTCGTAAACCACCACCGAAAACCCGGGGCGAGCCGCTCCGCGCTCTTGGCGCAACGCGCCAAGACGCTTTTCGGTAGAGGCCAAGTGGCTGCCATCGACCACCCGAACTTGCCAATCAGGAAGCATGGCTGAGCAGCCCAACTCATGGATTGTCGGCGCCAAGCGCTGCGCGCAGCCTGTCACCAGAGCACGCAACAGGGCAGGTTCGGTTCGACTGATCTTGTCGTACAGAGCTGCCAGGCTGACGGGAAGGTCGTCCAGTTGTCTTGCCGCAGCATGCAGCGATGGCTTCAAGCCCAATGAAACAAGCGACATCAACTTGATAATGGTCGAGAACAGCAGCTCGCGAGAATACTGCCGTTGGCGGTGCTCCTCGAAAACCTGATCGATCCACTCCGGCGCAATGGCCTGCTCCAAGGCAAGTTTGGC
>NZ_JBICKH010000101.1:0-13705 GCF_043103905.1 Pseudomonas sp. yb_2
TGTTGGCGTTCAAGCGCACATCCACACCCGTCAGGCCGAGCTTGCCCAGGTCATAGCCGATCGAGGCGTCGAACAGGGTGTAGGAAGGCACCTTCATGCTGTTTTCCGCATCGACCCAGCTGTACCCCACATATCGCACCCCACCGCCCAGCCGCAGGCCATCCAGTGCCCCCTGGCGGAAGTTATAGTCGGCCCACAGCGAGAGCATCTGTTTCGGCGCCTGAGTCGGCGAATTACCCTTGTTGTCCAAGTTGCCCGACACAAGGCTCGGCATTGACTTCGAATACTCGATATCGGTGAAGGTATAGCCACCCAGCAGTTTGAGGCTGTCGGTCAGTTGCACATGGGCCTCCAGCTCCAGCCCTTGCGAGCGGACTTCACCGACAGGGCGGTAGAAGTCTTCGTCAGGCTGTTTAGACGCCAAATTCTCCTGCTCGATGCGGAACACCGATGCGGTGAACAGGTTGTCGCTCCCTGGTGGCTGATATTTGATGCCGGCTTCCCACTGAGTGCCCTCCGTCGGCGCCAGCGGCCGGCCTTGCTGGTCGGACACGGTGTTCGGGTTGAACGACTCCGAGTAGCTGATGTAGGGCGCAATGCCGTTCTCGAACAGGTAGAGCACTCCAGCCCGGGAGGTGAACCTGGAGCGTTGATCACTGACCTTGCTGTCGCTGTCACGGTTCTCTTCGGACACCTTCACCCAGTCCTGGCGCAGTCCCAAGGAAAAGCGCCACTGGTCCAGCTCCACCAGATCCTGCAGGTACACGCCCGTTTGTTGCAAACGCCGCTGGTAGCGGTTCTCGCCCAGTACCTGAAGGTTGCCATTGCCGTACTGCGGATTGCCAGCATCCAGCGGGTCGACGGTGCCATAACGCCATGTCACGTCGGCTTTGCGCCGCTGGTAGTCAGCCCCCAAGAGCAGGGTGTGCTTGGCTGCCCCAGTAAAAAACTCTGCCTGCAGCATGTTATCAATGATGTATGAATGCAGACGCTCGTCGCCGCCGGTATAGGCGCGGTTTAGCATGTTGCTGTCAACATCTGCCCAGCCGGCGGCGTACACCTGGTCCATCGACACGTCGGAATCCTGATAACGGAAGTTCTGCCGCGCGGTGAAAACATCATTGAAGCGGTGCTCAAACTGGTAACTGAAGGATTGCTGCGTGCGCTCGTAGTTGTCGATGCTCGGCTCGCCTTCGAAGAAATGGTCTGACAGGCGAAAACCGTTGAGTTTGTGCAGCATGCCGTCTGCAGGGTTGCCGCCGTGGTACCCACCGTTAGGGTCGTGCTGCAAATAGGCCTGTAGCGTGAGTGAGGTGTCTTCGGTGAAGTCGACACTGATAGCAGGGGCGATGGCGTAACGTTCTTCCTTGTTGTGGTCGAACTGAGTGTCGGAAGCGTCCGCCAAACCCGTCAGGCGATACGCAATGCGTTTGTCGTCATCCACAGGACCACTGAAGTCGAAGCCCACGCCACGCTGGCCCTGAGTACCTACCGTGGCCTGAACCTGATGGTAAGGGGCAAAGAGTGGCTTCTTGGTGGTCAGGGCTACCAGGCCACCCGGCGAGCTTCGCCCGTACAGTACCGAAGATGGTCCCTTGAGAATGTCGATGCGCTCAAGGAAGTATGGGTCTACCTGCATGGTGCTGTAGGTGCCGTTGTCTCCCATTGACTTGAGCCCATCGACGTAGATGTTGTCCACCGAACCGTCGTTGAAGCCGCGCATGGCTACATAGTCATAGCGATGAGTGGCACCGTACGGGTTGGTCAGTACTCCAGGCGTGTAGCGCATGGCTTGGGCAACGGTCTGAGAGCCCTGATCATCCATTTGCTGGCGAGTAACCACCGAGACCGATTGGGATGTCTCCACCAAGGGCATGCTGGTCTTGGTCGCCACCTGGCTGTGCGTGGCGTTGTAACCCTCCATGCTGCCCAGTGCGTTGCCGAGGGAGAAACTACGGATGTCGGTGTCTGGCAATGCCAGGGCGGCGTTCTGACGCTGTGCCTGCAGCACATAGTTACGTCCTCCCTGGCTGACGGCTTCCAGTCCGCTGCCATTCAGCAACTGGCGCAGCGCCTGATCGGCTGTGTACTGCCCCTGCAGTCCGTTGGAATGCAGGCCATCGGTCAGCTGAGGCGTGCTCGATAGGGTGATCCCGGCCTGGCGAGCGATTGTGTTGAGCACGTCGGTCAGTTGGCCTGCTGGTATTGCATAGTGTTGGCTCACTTCGGCTGTGTCGGCCGCAACGGAAAGTTGCGGAACAGTTGCCAGGCCCAGGGCGGTACCAAACAGAACAGCCCGGATGGCATGGCGCAAGTGAGCTGATTGCAGGACTGGACGAAAATCATTCGGGCTGAAAGTGTGGGTTAACACTGGGTTGGTAGACATGAAGGGTCCGTTAAAGTGTCGAGGGCAGAAAGTGTTGCTTACTGTCCTAGCCGGACCTGGATTCAAAACCCGCCAGAAATCGATAACGCCTTATCAGGTGATGCTCTCTACATGCACCCACCAGCGTGTACGCCGACGAAGTCGTACGGGCAACGTCTGCGGTAGCAGCCGAAGCAGTTGCTCCGGGTCTTCGAGGCGGAACACCCCCGACAGGCGCAGGTCGGCAATCTCATTGCTGCAGCCCAGGTAACCATGGCGATAGCGGCTGACCTGCGCGAGGAAGTTGGAGAGGCGCATGTCCTGAGTGACGATCAACCCTTCAGTCCAGGCCATCGCATCCATGTCCATGTGCGCGAGCCGGTGCGCACCTTGAGCATCCAGGCGCCAGTTCTGGCCACCTTCGATCCACTGAAGTTGGCCAGTACCAGGCCGGTGTATCGCCACTTTGCCGTGGCTGACGCTGACACGTGTGCAGTCGCTATCCTGATAGGCCACAAAGCGTCCTTCGAAGCCTTCCAGCAGCGCGTCGCGGGTTTCTACCAGCAGGGGATGCCGGGGGTTGCAGTTGATCATCAATTCCCCAAGCTTCAGGCGGACCAGACGCTGTTGATCATGGAAGGCCAGGTCCACGGCACTGCAGGTATTGAGTTGCATCAGCGAGCCATCGGGCAGGGTGAAGACGCGTCGCTCGCCCGTGCCGGTGGCATAGTCTGACGTCCAGGCACTCACAGTATCGAGGTCTTTGGCCAGCCAGCTCGCAGATCCTGCCATGACAACGCCGCCAAGCAGCTTCAGCGCCTGTCGGCGGCGCAGGCGCTGCTGGCTGGTTTCCAGTGTCTGCAATGCCAGCCCGGCACCGGGAATAGCGCGCAGGTCAAGGTCCTGATGAAGGTGAACCACACGCTGCCAGGCCTGTTCGTTTTCGTGGTGGCTGCTGCGCCAATGCGCGCACTGTTGTTGCAGAGCTGGATCGTGCCCGCTTTCACGCAGCCGCAGCATCCACTGAATGGCCTGCCTGACCGTTTTTGTATCAGGGCGTGCGACGGTCATGGATTCAGCAGTCGTCTTCATAGCGCAGCACGTAGCAGTGATAGAGCGCGTCGGCGATGTAGCGCTCAACGGTGCGCACGGAGATCCCCATCTGTTCGGCGATGGCCTGATGCTTCAGCCCCTCGCATTGAGCCAGCAGGAATGCGCGACGGACCTTGGGTTTGAGGCCGTCGAGCATGCGTGCAATACGCTCAAGCAATTCCAGCAGCAGCTCGCGGGTCTCGACTGAGGGGGCCAGTGCTTCCGGCACATGGGCCAAAGCCTCCAGGTAGGCCCTGTGCAGTTCCTCGCGGCGCCAATGATCGATCACCAGCCCACGCGCTACCGTGCGCAGGAAGGCTCTGGGAGCATTCAGCTGCAATTGTTCACGACGCTGTAGCAAGCGGACGAAGGTATCTTGGGCGAGGTCAGCCGCATCGGCTGCGTTGCCGAGCTTGCTGCGCAGCCAGGTATGCAACCAGCCGTGGTGGTCACTGTAGAGCGTTTGCACGGAATCGTTGCTGGGCATGGAGGAGGGCGCCGGCATCAATGGACGTTAATGATAATTAGTCTCATTGTTGGCGGAGCAAGATTAATTTGCAACCCATCAGTTAACGCGTAAAGCCGGTAATGGGCTAACGCCCCAATTGCGTATCCAGGTAATTGCGGATCACCCGCGCCCCGCCATTGAGGTGCCGTTCCAGCACCGCT
Organism: Pseudomonas sp. yb_2; assembly: GCF_043103905.1. NCBI lineage: Bacteria > Pseudomonadati > Pseudomonadota > Gammaproteobacteria > Pseudomonadales > Pseudomonadaceae > Pseudomonas > Pseudomonas sp. yb_2. The sequence goes on from NZ_JBICKH010000101.1 coordinate 4,127, forward strand.
ACCGCTTCGTCCACCAGCTTGTCGCTGGCTGCATCTACCAGTGCGTTGTGATCGTCCTGAGTGAGCTTGCCCAGGCCCATGGACGAAAGATGGAAGCGCAGGAAGCGTTCTTCCTCGTTCAGTTCGTTCTCGATAAGGCGCAGTAGTTTCTTGTTCGGCGCCTTGCTGTACAGCGCCATGTGGAGCAGGCGGTTGAGGCGGCCAATTTCGGTGTGGCTGGTCTCGTTCTCCAGTTGCTGGATATACCCGCGGGCGCTGGCGATGTCGCTGGCATCAAGCAGCGGGATAGACTGGCGCAGCGCCTCGCTCTCGAGCAATACGCGAAGGGCATAGGTGTCCACTGCATCCTCGCCGATCAGCGGTGCAACGACGGCGCCCTTGTGCATCTCCACTTTCAACAGGGATTGCGCTTCGAGCTGGCGCAGGGCTTCGCGCACGGGCATGCGACTGACGCCGTACAGGGTGGCGAGCTCTTGTTGGCGAACGGCAGTACCAGGGGGCAAGCGACCATCGAGAATGGCGCTGCGCAGGCGTTCTTCGATCACGGCACGGGCCTGATGCGGCGGCAACTGCTCGCTGGCCAGCACATTGCTCAATTTGATTTTCTTGGCCACGCGACGCCTGCCTCAACGATGACTGTATTGGATCCAATGACACTAGTAACAGCTTGTGAGGGTGTCAAACCTGCACCCACACTGGTACGGGCGCCCCAAAAGCGCGGCTATGGTGGAGGAAGTCGCACGTCAAAGGAAGCTGCCTATAGAAAGATGTAAGCAGAAAGTATAGGCGGGCTGACAGCCGGGTGCGTGATTGCAGGGTGCCATTGTCTTTTGCGGTGGCAAGCCCCACCATCGCTGCTTTCGACTGGTCTGAACAGGGCTTCGCAGTGGCGATATCCTGGTTGCTCAAAACCGTAGTGCGCTATGTCGGCTTTGCCGTGCTGCTGGGCAGTCTTCTGCTGGGCGGCTTGCACGCGGATTGGGATTTCTCCCAGATCAGCCGCAAGTCGCAGGCTCTGTACGGCCCACTAGGTGCCGGGCAGGGTCGCATCGATGCCTGGCAGAGCCTGATGGCCACGCAGAAGCAGGGTACCGAGCTTGAAAGGTTGCAAGTGGTCAACCGCTTCTTCAACCAGCAATTGCGGTATGTCGAGGATATCGATCTGTGGCATGAGGTCGACTACTGGGCCACACCTGTGCAGGCACTGATCAAAGGTGCAGGGGACTGCGAGGATTACGCCATCGCCAAATATTTCAGTCTACGGCGCATGGGAATCCCCAGCGAAAAACTGCGCATCACCTACGTCAAGGCGCTGCGGCAGAACCGGGCACACATGGTCCTGACCTATTATTCAAGCCCACAGGCCCAGCCTTTGGTGCTGGACAGTCTGATGGATGCCATAAAGCCGGCAAGCCAGCGTACCGACCTGCTGCCGGTGTACGCCTTCAATGGCGAGGGGTTGTGGCTGACGGGCGCGGCAGGGAACAAGAAGGTTGGTGATACCAAGCGGCTGTCACGCTGGCAGGATTTGTTGAAGAAAATGCAGGCCGAAGGGTTCCCGGCCGAGCCGGTTTACTGAAGGAGCACAGATGTCACTGTTCAAACAATTGCTGTTGGCCATTTGCCTGTTCCTGGTGGTCGCCTTCAGTGGCAGTTTCATGGTCAGCCTGGAAAGCTCGCGCAGCCAGTACGTCAACCAGCTGCGCTCGCACGCCCAGGATGCGGCCACCGCACTGGCGCTTTCGCTGACGCCGAATATCGACGACCCAGCGATGGTCGAGCTGATGGTCAGCTCGATTTTCGACAGTGGTTACTATGCAAGCATCAAGGTCGTCGACCTGGGTTCCAACGCCGTGCTGGTGGAGCGTCACGCCGAGCCAGACCCTGGTGGTGTGCCGCTTTGGTTCGTGCGCCTGATCGGCCTCGAGGCCGCCGGCGGCGATGCAATCGTCAGTCGTGGCTGGCAGCAGGCCGCGCGCGTTGAAGTGATCAGCCACCCGATGTTCGCCATTGCCAAGCTTTGGCAAAGCGCCTTGGGTAGCCTGGGTTGGTTGCTGTTGTGCGGTGCGGCCAGTGCCGTGCTCGGTGCTTTGCTGTTGCGCCGCCAGTTGAGGCCGCTGGACTACATGGTCGAGCAATCTCACGCTATTGCCCGCCGCGAATTCCTCAGCCTGCCAGAGTTGCCACGCACGCCGGAGCTACGCCGCGTAGTGCAAGCGATGAACCAGATGGTCGAGAAACTCAAAGCCCTGTTCACCGAGCAGGCCGAGCGCAGTGAGCGGCTGCGTGCGGAGTCCTACCAGGACAGCCTGACCGGGCTGTCGAACCGCCGCTATTTTGAAATGCAGCTGAACAATCGGGTAAGCAACCTGGAAGACGCGCGCGCCGGTTACCTGCTGTTGCTGCGGGTTCAGGGCCTGGCTGGCCTGAACGCCCGCCTTGGCGGCCAGCGTACCGACCAGTTGTTGCAAGCGGTAGGTGAACAGCTGCGTCGTACTTGTGCCAGCTACCCGGAAACCAACGACCTCATTTCCCGCAGCCGCGGCGGCGAGTTTGCAGTGCTGGCACCGGGCATGGTGCATGAGGAGGCAGTACACCTTGCCCAGGCTCTGGAGGCAACGTTGCAGAGCCTGCACGAAACGGGGGCCAGTGATATCGACCCGGTGGCTTGTATAGGCCTGGCGCCATTCAGCCCTGGTGATTCACCCCAGGCATTGCTGAAGCTGGCCGACGAGGCTCTGGCCCGCGCTGAGAACCAGCCAACGCCGGGCTGGGTATGCCTTGAGCAAGGTGTTGCTGCGGTTGCTGCGGATAGTCAGCATGCCTGGCACGAACGGCTCGACCAAGCGTTCATCAATGGGCATTTCCAGTTGTTCTTCCAGCCAGTGATAGAGTGCGCTTCCTCGCAACGGGTACTGCACCACAAAGTTATTTCGCGTTTGCGCGATGGCCAGGGCGAGGCCTTGCCGGCGGGCCGCTTCCTGCCTTGGCTGGAGCGCTTCGGCTGGATGCCGCGGCTGGATGTGCTGGTGCTGGAGAAAGTGTTGGCGCACCTGCGAGGGCATGACCAAGTGCTGGCGTTGAACCTGTCCGCCGCCACCCTGGCCGACCCCAAGGCCCTTCAGCGCGTTTTCGAGCTGCTGGGCCAGAATGCGGCGCTCGGTCCGCGGCTGGTTTTTGAAATTGGCGAGGAGCAGTTGCCTGAGCAGGCAGCGTTGGAGCAACTCACCCGGCGCCTGCATGGGCTTGGCTTCGGGTTGGCTTTGCAACGCTTCGGTGGGCGCTTCAGCATGATTGGCAACCTGGCGCATTTGGGCCTGGCGTACCTGAAGATTGACGGCAGTTACATCCGCAACATCGATCATGAGCAGCACAAGCGGCTGTTCATCGAAGCGATCCAGCGTGCGGCGCATAGCATCGACCTGCCGCTGATTGCCGAGCGAGTCGAGACGGAAGGGGAGCGGTTGGTGTTGCTGGAGATGGGAGTAGGCGGGATTCAGGGGCAACTGGTGGGTGAGCCTGCGCCTTGGCGCTGAATGGCCTCTCGCGTGCCGCTGTAGGCGTGGGCTAGAGCCGCAAAAGGGGCCGCGTAGCGGCCCCCAGGTTCACGTAGCGATTTGCAGGGCTGCTTGTACAGCCCTGTCGCGACATGAGGCCGCTCCTAAAGCAATGGCGAAACCCGCAGGTTGGCTATCACCGCTCGCGCAGCGCTTCCGAACGCGCCTTCATGATCGGCTTGAGCAGGTAGCTCATGATGGTTTTCTTGCCTGTCATGATGTCCACCGTCGCCACCATCCCCGGAATGATCAGCAGTGGCTTCTCGTCAGTCCCCAGGTGGCTGCGATCAGTGCGCAGCTTGATCAGGTAATACGTAGTCTTCTTGTCTTCATCGGTAATGGTGTCGGCGCCAATCTGCTCCAGCTTGGCCTTGAGCCCACCGTAGATGGTGTAGTCATACGCGGTGAACTTGACCGTCGCTTCCTGGCCAGGGTGCAGGAAGGCGATGTCTTTGGGCAAAATTTTCGCCTCAATGACCAGCGTGTCGTCCAGCGGCACGACTTCGATGATATCACTGCCTGGCTGGATTACCCCGCCAATGGTGTTCACCAGCAGTTGCTTGACGATACCGCGTACGGGCGAGGTGACCAGTGTGCGGTGCACCCGGTCGTCCAGCGCCTTGCTGGTGGCGGTAGCCTTGTTCAGTTCGGTGCGTGCCTCGTTCAGCTGGGTCAGCGCTTCGCTTCGGAACTTGCCACGCGTCTCTTCGATCTTGCTTTGCACCTCGCGTATGGCCGCCTCTGCGCGCGGGATCGCCAGCGCAGTGGAGTCCAGCTGACCGCGGTTTTCCACTTCAGCACGGCGCAGGCGCAGCACTTCAACCTGGGAAATCGCGCCGGTTGCCACCAGCGGTTCGGACATGCTGATTTCCTTGCGCAGCAGCTCAAGGCTGTTGGCGTACTGGGTGCGTTTGGAGCTGTATTCGCGCAGCTCCTGCTGGCGTTGGACCAACTGCTGTTGCAGGCCGCCAATTTCGTCCTGCAGTTGCTGGCGCCGGCTCTGGTACAGCGACTCCTCACTGGCCGCCTGGTTTGGCGCGGCTTTACGCAGCTTTTCGTCGATAATCAGCGGGCGGTCCTCTACCTCGGCACTCAAACGTTCGACTCGCAGGGCCATGGCCAGGCGGTCAGCCTCGGTTTCACCAACGTTGGAGGCGAAGCGGGTTTCATCCAGGCGCAGCAATGGCTGGCCCACTTCGACGATCTGCCCCTCCTTGGCGAAGATTTCGGCGACGATGCCGCCCTCCAGGTTCTGGATCTTCTGCACCTTGGAAGACGGAATGGCCTTGCCTTCACCCCGCGTAACTTCGTCGATGGGCGCGACGCTGGCCCATACAATCAAGAACACGAAGAACAGGATCACGCCCCAGATGGTCAGCCGCACCACGCGCGGTGCATCTTCGATCAGGGCCTTGTTCACCTCGGGCAGCGGCTGGCCGCCAAGCGAGTCGCTGCCTTTGAAATAGCGCCGCAGGCCGTCCTTGAACTGCCCCATATCCAGCTTATGCAACACTGATCTGCCCCTTCTTCAGTGCATCCATGACCGCGGCTTTCGGGCCGTCGGCGACAATCTGCCCGCGATCGATCACGATCAGCCGGTCTACCAGCGACAGCAATGAGGCACGGTGCGTGACCAGCAGTACCGTCTTGCCCTCCACCACCGCTTGCAGGCGCTGCTTGAGGCGTTCTTCACCGGTGTTGTCCATGGCGCTGGTCGGCTCGTCCAGCAGCAGGATCTGCGGGTTGAGCAGCAGCGCACGGCCCAAGGCGACGTTCTGCCGCTGGCCGCCGGACAGGTTTTGCCCGCGTTCACCCACTTGCAGCTCGTAGCCGTCGGGGTGCAGCCGGGCGAATTCATGTACGCCCGCCAGTTCAGCGGCCTGCAGGATCAATTCGTCCTCGATGTAGCGGGCGCCGCTGACCAGGTTGTCACGCAAGGTGCCGGCCAGCAGCTGGATATCCTGGGGGACGTAGCCGATGTTGTGGCGCAGTTCGCTGACATCGATCTGGCGAATGTCGACGCCATCAACCAGCAGCGAGCCACCATCGGCCTCGTACAGGCCGACGATGAGCTTGGCCAGCGAGCTCTTGCCGGAGCCGCTGCGGCCGATGATGCCGACCTTCTCGCCAGGGCGGATGGTCAGGTTGATATTCTTCAGGGCCAGGTTCTGCTGGTTCGGATAAGTGAAGTCGACCCCGCGGAACTCGACGCTGCCCTGCAGCACCTTGCGGCTCAGCGGGCGTTCTTCGAAGTTGCGCTCTTGCGGTAGATCCATCATGTGGTCGGTGGAGACCATGGTCACCTTGGCTTGCTGGTAGCGGGCGAGCAGGCCGTTGAGTTGGCCCAACGGGCCGAGGGCGCGGCCGCTGAGCATGTAGCAAGCCACCAGGCCGCCCATGCTCAGGTTGCCGTCGATGATCAGGTACACGCCGACGCAGATCATTGCCACGCCTGCCAGTTGCTGGATCAGCAGGGTGATGTTCATCGCCAGGCTCGACAGCACTTTCACGCGCAGTTCCAGCCGGCTCAGGGTGCCGAGGGTTTGCTCCCACATATACTGGCGTTCGCTTTCGGCGTTGTTGACCTTTACCGCATCCAGACCCGCCAGGGTTTCGATCAGGCTGGACTGGCGCTCTGATGCCAAAGCCATGGTCCGCTCCATGGTCGCCATCAGTGGCCGCTGCAGGGCGTAGCCGATGCCCAGAGCCAGCGGGAAGGCGATGATCGGTATCCACACCAGGTGCCCGCCAATGATGGCGATGACGATCAAAATCAGGATGGTAAAGGGCAGGTCGATCAGGCTGGTCAGGGTCAGCGAGGCGAGGAAGTCGCGCAGGCCCTGGAACTCGTGAATGTTCTGGGCAAAGCTGCCTACCCGCGCCGGCCGGTACTTCATCGACATGCCGACGATACGTTCAAACAGCGTTGCCGAGATGATCAGGTCGGTCTTCTTGCCGGCCAGGTCCAGGCACAGGCCGCGAAGGCCTTTGAGGATCAGGTCGAAGATATACGCGCCGGCGATACCGATGGCCAGTACCCAGAGCGTCGAGGTGGCCTGGTTTGGCACCACTCGGTCATACACGTTCATCACGAACAGCGGCGCGGCCAAGGCGATCAGGTTGATCACCAGGCTGGCGGCGATGGCGTCGATATACAACCACTTGCTGCGCAGCAGGGTGTCGCGGAACCACGACTTCGCTCGTGGGATGAGGTTGCCGTGGTTGACATCGAACTTGTGCTGCGGCTGCGCGAAGAACACGCGGCCGCTGTAGTCGCTTAGCAGGGCTTCGCGGCTGACATGCACCTCGCCACCGTCGCTCTCGCTGAGTAGCAGGCGCGCGGTGTCATCGTTCTCCCAGCCGAGCAGGACGGCGCTGCGGCCCTCCTTGAGCAGCAGCATGGCCGGCATGGCGATACTCGGGATCTGCTCCAGCTTTCGCTGAAGCAGGCGCCCCTGCAGGCCAGCCCGGGCCGCGGCGCGCGGCAGCAGTTCAGGGCTCAGGCGCTGGGCGGGTAGCGGTAGGCCTGTTGTCAGCATGACCCGGCTGGCGGGCTTCTGGTGCAGGACACACAGGCTCAGCAGACTATCCAGCAGGGGATCGTCATGCTGACTGCGTGGATCGTGGCTGAGTTGGACTCGACTGACTTCGGATTCCACGCGGCGCTCTCTTCATCCTTGTGGTGGGTGGGGTGGGTGTGCCGTCGTTAAGGTCAGGCCGGCTCACCCTGGCATTCTTTGGTGCTGCAAAGCTGTGCTGATAAGGGTTATCACGCCCTGGTGCTGGAGCAGCTGGCCAATGTTCGCCTTGAATCGGTGTTGAGTAAACAATTCTACGTGCTTCATTTTCACCAGACTTAGCGGGGCAATGATTGTTTCATTTTTGATCCAGCCATCATCCGGCTTGTTGCAGCATAGCCTGCCACTCAGCCAAGGCATGCAAGGGCTTTGGGTTCCAGCTTAGTCACTGTCAGTAAACAGGCGCTGGTTTGTTGGCGCATATCTGTGGCTTGTTAGTCAAAATTCATCTATAGAGTGCGGATTCTTGCCTTCTTGCATTCAATATCCGCAAGCGATTTTCAATGATCGGGATACCATTATTCACGCACTCGTCGGTCATCTCTTTGATTTGCGACACATAGCTGCTTGTGACTCGCGCAGCGTTGATAGCCGCAAGCGCCCCCGGCTCTGGCTGGCTATCGACCTCTGCCTGGCCGCATTCCGGCAAGGTTTGTGCTTATTTGGCAATCAGTGTCCGGGCGATTGACAGTGACCTGGATATTGACGCCAGTAACGCTGACATTGTCGAGTAAGTCGGTCGCGCCGCGTGATTTACGGCTGCTGAGGTGTATGAAAAAGTGCTAGGACTGATGGCTTAACACCTTTTTGATGATGTAAGACATTTGTCCTCAGGAAACGCTTGGCTAAGGTACAAATATCAATGTGACATTACATTGCCGATTGTTTAGGATGGCATGTATAAGGTCAATAGTTTGGCAGTCAGGCAATTCCAAAAAGTTATAGACGGAATATTGACGTCAAAAACGTCAAGAGATCATCGACATAGTTCCGCCTGAAGTGGCTAGCAAGCGCCGCTCTGGCAGGGAAGTACCCCATCGGGTCACACGGAGAGTCCAATGAGCAGCGTTGTAGCCATCGTCAAAAGCATTGTCGGCCAGGTTATTGCGGTATCCCCAGAGGGCATCCGGCGTGTACTTATCGAAGGTGACCGCCTGTTGGCCGGTGAGGAAGTGCTCACCGGTCCGGGTGGCGCAGTTACTTTGGAGCTGGCTGATGGCCGACTGCTCGATCTTGGACGTGACAGCCAATGGAGCGCCGATGCGCCTGACAGTAGCACCGACCTGAGCCAGGCGGCAGCCCAGGCCGCGCCTTCGGTGGAAGAGTTGCAGCAGGCAATTGCTGCTGGTGTTGACCCGACTACTGAGCTTGAAGCTACCGCCGCTGGCCCGTCATCAGCGGGTGGTGGTGCGCTGGGCGGTGGCCACAGCTTCGTGATGCTCGAAGAGACGGCTGGCCGAGTTGACACGACGGTTGGCTTCCCGACTGACGGGCTGGGCTTTGCGGGCGTACCCGATAACCAAGAAGTGGGCCTGCTGGACACTAACGGCAACAACCTGGTGACCACACCGACGGATACCACCGTCGCTACTGAGCTGACGCTTGGCGCAACCCCTTCTATCAGTGAAGCGGGTGGCGTAATCGTTTATACCGCCACCGTTGGTCAGGCGCCGACCACCAACCTGGTAATTACTCTGTCCAATGGTGCCGTGATCGTCATTCCGGCTGGGCAGACCAGTGGTAGCGTCAACGTCGCAGTTCCGGCAAACGACACACCTTACATCGACGGTGGCCAGATTTCGGCCACCGTGACAGGTAGTACCGGTGGTGGCGGGCTGACGGTGACATTGCCGCAAACGCCAGCGGTTACCCAAGTGACCGATACAATCGACACTACAACCGCGACCCTGACCGCCTCGCCAAGCGTGACCGAAGGTGGCGTGATCACCTACACCGTGACCCTGAGCAACCCTGCCCAGACGCCGGTGACCGTGACCCTGTCCAACGGCCAGGTCATCACTGTTGAAGCCGGCAAAACCCAGGGCAGCGTCGATTTCCAGACCCCGGCCAATGACGTCTACAACAACGGTTCGACCGTCAGCGTCACCATCGAGAACGCCACCGGCGGTAATTTCGAGCAACTGACCCCGAATCCGACCCCGGCTCAGACCACGATCAACGACTCGGTCGACACCACCACCGCGACCCTGACGGCGAGCCCGTCGGTCACCGAAGGCGGCGTGATCACCTACACCGTGACCCTGAGCAATCCTGCCCAGACGCCGGTAACCGTGACCCTGTCCAACGGCCAAACGATTACCGTTGAAGCGGGTAAAACCCAGGGCAGCGTCGACTTCCAGACCCCGGCCAATGACGTCTACAACAACGGCTCGACCGTCAGCGTCACCATCGAGAGCGCCACTGGCGGCAACTTCGAACAGCTG
>NZ_JBICKH010000102.1:0-17291 GCF_043103905.1 Pseudomonas sp. yb_2
TTCTGGTCGAACCGCTTGCGGAACTCGCCGGCATCCTGGCGGGCCTGGACTTTGCTGCGGACCTCGCGCTCGAACTGTGCCAGGTGGGGCTTCATGCGTTCATCATGGGCATCGGCCTGTTGACTGGCCCGTTCGGAGAACAGGTAGATCTCGGGATGCAGGTGGAGCTGGTTGCGGACTTTTTCGGCCATGACTTCGCGCTTGACGATCTCCTCGGCCACCATCTGTGGGTAGAGTTTTTCGATTTCCAGGAACGACTGCGCGACCAGAAGCTTGCGCTCGTTGTCCACGCCGGGTTCAACGGTGCGTTCCAGCCATTTCGTTTTCACATCATCGACGGCGGCATTGCGCCAGGCGTTGAGCTCCTGGGTAATGCCGATGGCATCTTCGATGACGATGGCGGCGCCACGGGGTTTGGTCTGGTTCACCGGCGGCGCCAGGGCCAGGCGTGAGGCGTGGGGCGAGACGATCTGGTCGTTGTTGAACGGCTGCAGGTCCAGTAGCGCCTGCAGGTCGGCATCGTCCTGGGCCTTGAAGTCGGCTACCCAGTTCAGTTGGTCGTGCTTGAGCACATGGGGCTGCGGCGGGGCGTCGGAGGGCTGGATGAAGCGGGCGATATCGATGGCGGGCAGGCTGTTGCGGTATTCGTCTTCGAGGAGGCGGTAGTTGTCGAGCAGGCGCGGAGTGAGTGGGGAAGGGCTAAAAAGCGGACGCAGTTCCTGGATGTCGTCGAGGTCGTAGAGGGTGATGGTCCAGCCGAAGCTGCGGATGATGTCATCCAGATTGCCAGTGAGGGGGGCGGGCTCCCACGGTGCGTCGGCGCTGATGTACAGCAGCGAACCATTGGGCGCCACGCGGTACTGGCTGTGCCATTCGTAGGCCGGCGCGCTATGGCGCTTGATCAGCAGGTAGAGAAAGCCCTCGCGCAAAGGGCGGATGGCGTAGCTGGAATGGGTCAGCTCGCCGACCTCCTGGAACGGGCTGAGATAGCCCGGCAATTTGGGCAGGCGGGCACGTTGTGCCGGGTTGCCGCCGACGGCGGCGTAGCGCAGGGGCAGCAGTTCGAAGCGGCGGGTGCAGTCGGCGACGGGGCTGTTGCGCAGGGCAGGGCGGTAGCCGGAGGTGATGCGCCTGCACAGTTCGAGGGTTTCGCTGAGTGAGTCCATGGTTGTGTTGTGCCTCAGTCCTTGGTGCGCAGGCAGCGCTGCACGTTGTCCATCAGGGATGTCTGCTGCTCGCGCGTGGCGGCAATCGCCTCCTGCCAGGCTGGCGAGCTACTGAGCTGTTCGCCACCACGAGCCAGCATCAGCACATAGCTGATAAGGTCTTCTTCTCGCCCCAGGCCTTGTGCGCGCGCCTGATCCAGATAGTGCTGAATCAAGCCAACCCGTGTGCCGTGGCAGGCAGCGTGCAAGGACGGGCAGGACTGCTCGTTCTTGAGCAACTCGGCAAGTTGAAAGCTCAGCGGGTCACCCGCCAGTTCGGCCCAACACGCTTCGTTCAACGTGATTGGCGGACAGTGCGTGGATTGAGGCTGATCACCGCCGGATATCTGCATCCACAACCGCTTGCTCGGGTGCGCCACGGGGGCCCACCAGTGATGGATGGGGGCCAGCCATTCGCTAACCCCAGGCAGCTCACGGTGCCTGTCCAGCACTAGCAGAGCCGCGGCGGTGTGGAAGCGCAACAGGTACGAGTGGCCGTCCGTGCCCGTGACGATGTTGGCGTGGCTCAAGTGTCCGGCGAGCCGGGCAGCGGGAAGCGCGCTGACTATCCAGCCGCACACGGCGCCAGCAGCACCTTGTTCAAGTTGCCACTGGAAGTCGTACTGGGCCGAGACATCGGAACCGAGGCGCGAACCGAACAACCAAGGGCCTACTGTCCGCAGGTTGCTGAACTGGGCTTGCTGCAGCAGTGGCCAGCAGCGGCCCGTGTAGTGCCCGGTCAGTTGTTCTTGCACCTTGGGTGTCAAATTGGCCATTTCCACGATGGCGCTGAGGCGATAGTGATCGGATGCCCGCAGCACATCGACCATTGCTCTGACAAATGGGCTGGGCATCAGCTTGCTCCTTCCATGCGAATGATGGTGTGGCCGTCGGCGATCGCCTTGAGCAGGCAGCTGAGGCAAATGGGTTCGCCAGGCGCTGGTACGCCAGACGTTGAAGTGACGCGATTGCTACCCGTAGCCTGCTGGCTGACAGGCCCTTTGAAGGCCAGCGCCAGGCCGTCCAGCGTTATACCGGCGCCGTCTACTCTCAAAAGCCCTGCGGGGCTGCGGATCGTCAGGCTTTCGCTGACCTGGATGTCATAAACCTTGGTGGTGTGCCGGATGGCTTCGCCCGTTTGCAACGTGCTGTGACCGGCAACGACCTGTTCGCGGTGGCCGCCGATTTCTACCGTGTGGTTTGCCTTGGTGATGTCCTGCCGGTGGTTCCCTACCTGTTCGATTCGGTCCTTGCCTGTGGTGATCCTGTGGTTGCGGCCGATGCTCAGGCTGTCGTCGTTGCCGATTTCGTGTACCCGGTTCTGGCCGATGCCAACAGACTCGTCACGGGCAATGTCTTCGCGACGGTCCTGACCGATCGAAATCGTCTCGTCTCGTTCGACGCGTTCGGTACGATCGTTACCCACGCGTGTGGTTTCGTCGTGCTTGACGATGTTGTTCTGGTCCCGCTCGGCATGAATGAACACCTCCTGCCGACCCAGTTCATCCTCGAAGCGCAGCTCGTTGAAGCCTTCGCCTTTATGGGTCTGGCTCTTGATGGTCATGCGCGTCTTGTGCTCGGGCAGGTCATAGGGCGGCAACTGGTTACCGCAATAGGTGCGCCCGGTGATCATCGGCTGGTCCGGGTCGGCGTTGACGTACTGGATGATCACATCCTGGCCGATGCGCGGGATGGCCATCGAACCCCAGCTGCCCCCCGCCCAACCTTGCGACACGCGCACCCAGCAGGAGCTGAACTCGTTGTTTTCGCTTTCCCGGTCCCAAGGAAAGCTCACTTTCACCCGGCCCCATTGGTCGCAATAGATTTCCTCGCCCTTGGGCCCGACCACCGTCGCCATGTGCGGGCCGTCGATGCGTGGCTTGGGCAGGGGGGCCGGGCGCCATTCGGTCCTGCCGGGAACCAGCAATGCTTCCTGTTTGTAGCGGGTGCCTTGCTGCGAGTCGGCGGCCTCTTCCTGCAGGCTGGTGAACTGGGTGCCTTCGTGATGCACGCTGACCGTGCGCCAGTGCACGTTGAGGTCTTCACGCGGGTGCTCGATGAGGGTGAAGCTCAGCCCCGGTTGCAGGCGCACATCGTCGCCTTCCACTTCGGCAATGCGTGCATCATGGCGCAGGGCCGTGAGGCGGGTGGCAGTGAACGGAACCCCGACCGCATCACGCTTGTATCGGCCGGGGTAGTCGAAGCGCTCATAGTTCAGCGATTGATGGGTGTTGCTATTGTCGTAAGCCTGGTGTTCCTGACGGTATTGTGGGTGAGTGAAGGTGTAGTCCCGTTGCACCTGCCGCGCTGTTCGAACCTGTTCGCTGTAACGCAAGCGCCGCAGGCAAGGCCTGGCCTGATCGCCGCCTCCAACGGATCGGTACAGCACCTGATCGGGGCCCACGTCGTCATTGTGAAACCCTTCATCCTCATCATCGGTCTTGATGGCCCCCCGGCTGATCTGGCCCAGCGCCAGCAGCCGGTCAGTGATGATTAGCAAGTGCTGTTTCGGCGTGTGGTCGAAGCGGTAGACAATGCCTTCCTCGGCGGCCAGGCGGGCCATGAAGTCGAGGTCTGTTTCACCGGCCTGCACGCAAAATTCGCGCACCTGATGCGGGTCGAGACACTTGAGCTCGTAGGCATTCACGCCCTGGCGCTTGAGCATGATCTCGAGAATCTGCGGCACGGTTTTCTGCTGGAAGATGCGCCAGTTCGAGCGCAGCCCGGCGCGGGCCAGCACGGGCTCGACCAGTGCCCGGTAACGGGTGCGATCGAAGCCTGTTTCTCCCTGGCTGAAGGTGCTGACCAGGCCGTGCACGTAGCGCAACGGGCGCTCACCCTGCCAGAGGGTGAAGAGCACCGGTTTGTCGAGGAGCTGGGCGAAGTCGACATCGTCTTCGAAACTGACCAGCTCCAGTTGTAGTCGGAACGGGGAGCTGATGGCTTCGTCCAGTTCGAACGACACCACCTCAAACTCGCTACGGCCAACCAGCGGCTGGAAAGTGAAGCGCAGATCGGATTGGCTGGGCATGTGGCGTCCCCCGTTACTGCTGCAGAATGGCGTTGAGCGATTCGACGACTTCGGCGGTTAGCAGGTCGAGGCGGTAGCTGTAGTAGCTGTAGGCGCAGACCATGGCGATGACCGAGATGACCAGCGGGGTCCACCAGGGCCACTGCCAGCGGCGCATACGGTGGGGGCAATGGACGACGTTGCTATAGGGGTCGCTCACTGTTTCCGGCGTGGGGCCACGCAGTTGGCGAATGACCTTGTGCATCCGGCTGATCAACGCGCGAAGGATTTCATCGCCCTTGGGGTCAAGGGCGTATTTGCCTTGCAGGCCCAGGCAAAAGCAGAAGTACAGGAACTCCAGCACATCCTGGAATTCCTTTGGCGATTGCATGATGCGCTCGAGCAGCACGAAGATCTTTTCGCCGCCCTGGGTTTCGTCGTGGAAGATGCTCAGCAGCGGTTCGTGGCTCCAGCACGAGTTCTGGCCCCAGGGGCGGGTCATCACGGCCTCGTCCAGGTGCAGGCACAAGGCGTAGGAATAGACTTCCTGATGGACCGCGCAATAGCCGTGCTGTCGCATTTCCTCGCGGATAGTACCGATCTGCGTTTGCACGGTCTTGTGCACGAACTGGATGTTGGGCAGGTCATCCAGTGTGCGCAGGCGAATGACCAGGCCGAACAGCTGGCTTGCCGCGTCGAGCATGAGGTTGTCGTAGCCGCCGCGTAGCTGAAAGTCCGGGTCGGCCGGGTAGCTGGTCAGATCTGTTGCGTATTCAGGACCCGCGCCACCAGGAGGCCGTGGGGTTTCATTTGTGTCTTCAAGCAGGATTGGCTTTTGGTGGGCGGGCACTGGTTTGCCAGTGCGGTCGGACTCTTTGGGCATCCTTGATCCTCGTCTCTTGGCAGGTCAAACACTCGCAGTGCACCTACTTCCATGCGGCCGGGCGCAAGCATTTGCGAAAGTTTGAAGCCTAACGAGGAATCAATTTTTGAGACAGATTGAAACTTCCTAATGCGTTGTAAGAAGTTTCGCTAAAAGTTGTTTTTAAGTGTTTCTTGTCAAAAAAATGATGTTTTGTACAGGTAGGGAAGGCAAAGCATGAAACCGGTTTCAAAACCTTTCTGAACGCGCTAGATTATTCGGCTGTCTCTTGATGGCCTATCAAGATCACCTCTCAATTGAAAATCAGATGGCGCTTATCAAGGCCGCCCCACAGCCGATGAGGATTCGCAATGCCTGAGCATGCCCCAGACAACCCGCGCAGGGATTTTCTGCGCAAGACCTTGACCCTGATCCCTGTCGTTACCGTGGCCAGCACGGGCCTTGGCGCAGGCGCCAGCCAGCTGCTTGCGGCCCCGCAACAGCAACCGAACGTGCCCGCCACGCCACCTGCGGGCGACTATCGACCGACATTCTTCAGCGCCGAGGAGTGGGCTTTTGTCCAGGCTGCCGTGTCGCGCATCATCCCGGCCGATGAGCTTGGCCCAGGGGCACTCGAAGCGGGTGCCGCCGAGTTCATCGACCGCCAGATGAATACCCCCTACGCGACTGGCGCACAGTGGTACATGCAAGGGCCGTTCAACGCCGACGCCCCGCCCGAACTGGGCTACCAGCTGCAGCTCAGCCCGCAACAAATCTACCGCCTGGGCATCGCTGCCGTGGATGGCTGGTGCAAGGCCAATGGTGGACAGGTTTTTGCTGCGCAAGATAGCGCTACCCGGGACCGCATTCTCAGCAAATTGGAGGCAGGAGAGCTGGTTTTCGAATCCGTTCCGGCCAAGGTGTTCTTCAGCCTGCTGGTGCAAAACACGCGTGAAGGGTTCTTCTGCGACCCGATTCATGGCGGCAACAAAGGCATGGTCGGCTGGACTCAGATCGGCTTCCCCGGCGCCCGCGCCGATTTCATGGACTGGGTCGAGCGCAATGAGCCTTACCCGTTCCCGGCTGTATCGATCCGTGGTGAGAGGGCCTGAGGCATGGCGACGGTGTTGAACAAAGTGGATGCGGTGATCGTCGGCTTCGGCTGGGCCGGTGCGATCATGGCCAAAGAGCTGACCGAGGCCGGGCTGCACGTGGTAGCCCTGGAGCGGGGGCCGATGCAGGATACCTACCCCGAAGGCAGCTACCCGCAGGTGATCGATGAGCTGACCTACAGCGTGCGCAAGAAGCTGTTCGTCGATGTATCGAAAGAAACCGTCACTGTCCGCCATAGCGTGAATGACGTGGCATTGCCCAATCGCCAGCTGGGCGCATTCCTGCCGGGCAAGGGCGTGGGGGGCGCGGGCCTGCACTGGTCGGGTGTGCACTTCCGGGTCGACCCCGTCGAGTTGCGCCTGCGCAGCCACTATGAAGAGCGCTACGGGCGCAGGTTCATTCCCGAAGGCATGACTATCCAGGACTTCGGCGTCAGTTACGAAGAGCTGGAGCCCTATTTCGACTTTGCCGAAAAGGTCTTTGGCACTTCAGGCCAGGCCTGGACCGTCAAAGGCCAGGTGGTCGGTGAAGGGAAGGGCGGCAACCCCTATGCGCCGGACCGTTCCAACCCGTTCCCGCTGCCCGCGCAGAAGAACGTTGTATCGGCAAGGCTGTTCGAAAAGGCGGCCACCAGCCTGGGCTATAAACCCTACAACCTGCCGTCGGCCAACACGTCGGGGCCATACACCAACCCCTACGGGGCGCAGATGGGGCCTTGCAACTTCTGCGGTTTCTGCAGCGGCTACGTGTGTTACATGTACTCCAAGGCCTCGCCCAACGTGAATATCCTGCCGGCGCTGCGCCAGGTGCCCAACTTCGAGTTGCGGCCCAATGCCCATGTGCTGCGGGTGAACCTGGACGACAGCAAGCGCAAGGCCACCGGCGTGACCTACATCGATGCCCAGGGGCGCGAGGTGGAGCAACCGGCAGAGCTGGTGATTCTGGCGGCTTTCCAGTTCAACAACGTGCGTCTGATGCTGCTTTCCGGCATTGGCAAACCTTACGACCCGGTAAAGAACGAGGGTGTGGTCGGGCGTAACTTCGCCTATCAGAACATGGGTACAGTGAAGGCGTTCTTCGACAAGGACACCCACACCAACAACTTCATCGGTGCGGGTGGCAATGGCATTGCCATCGACGATTTCAACGCCGACAACTTCGACCATGGCCCGCACGGCTTCGTCGGCGGTTCGCCAATGTGGGTGAACCAGGCCGGCAGCCGGCCGATTGCCGGTACCTCCAACCCGCCGGGCACTCCGGCCTGGGGCAGTGCCTGGAAGAAAGCCACGGCCGACTACTACACCCACCAGGTGTCGATGGACGCCCACGGCGCACACCAGTCCTACCGTGGCAATTACCTGGACCTGGACCCCACCTACCGCGATGCCTACGGTCAGCCGCTGCTGCGCATGACGTTCGACTGGCAGGAAAACGACATCAAGATGAACCAGTTCATGGTCGACAAGCTGAGCAAGATCGCCCAGGCGATGAACCCCAAGGCCATTGCCGTGCTGGGCAAGCAGGTCAAGGACCACTTCAACACCACCAGTTACCAGACCACCCACCTGAACGGCGGGGCGATCATGGGCACTGACCCCAAGACCAGTGCACTGAACCGCTACCTGCAAAGCTGGGACGTACACAACGTGTTCGTTCCGGGGGCTTCGGCGTTCCCGCAGGGGCTGGGTTACAACCCGACCGGGCTGGTGGCTGCGCTCACGTACTGGTCGGCCCGCGCCATCCGTGAGCAGTACCTGAAAAACCCCGGTCCGTTGGTCCAGGCTTGAGGAGCGATGAGCATGAAGACACTGTTGATCGCCACCCTGGTGCTGGGCGCCGGTGCGGCTGCACAGGCCGTAGCGAATGACGATGCGCAGGTACGCCTGGGCGAGTACCTGGCCCGCGCCGGTGACTGCGTGGCCTGCCATACCGCCAAAGGCGGCAAACCCTTTGCCGGCGGGTTGCCGATGGAAACGCCGATTGGCACGGTGTACTCCACCAACATCACCCCGGCGGCCAGTGGCATTGGCCAGTACAGCTTCGAAGACTTCGACCAGGCCGTACGCAGGGGGATCGGCAAGGACGGCAGTACGCTCTATCCGGCCATGCCATACCCGTCGTATGCGCGGGTCAGCGAGCAGGACATGCAGGCGCTCTACGCCTATTTCATGAAGGGCGTGGCGCCTGTCGAGCAGGCGAACAAGGCCTCTGACATTCCCTGGCCGCTGAGCATGCGCTGGCCACTGGCAATCTGGCGCGGCGTGTTCGCACCAGAGGCCAAGCCCTGGCAGGCATCGGCGACAGCTGACCCTGTGGTGAACCGCGGTGCGTACCTGGTCGAGGGCCTTGGGCATTGTGGCGCTTGTCATACGCCGCGGGCGCTGACCATGCAGGAGAAGGCTCTGAGTGCGGCCGATGGTGAGCAGTTTCTGGCCGGCAGCGCACCGCTGGAAGGCTGGATTGCCAAGAACCTGCGTGGTGATCACAAAGACGGCCTGGGCAGCTGGAGCGAAGCGCAGTTGGTGCAGTTTCTCAAGACTGGGCGCAGTGATCGTAGCGCCGTGCTCGGCGGCATGAGCGATGTGGTCGAGCACAGCATGCAGCACATGAGTGATGCTGACTTGACCGCTATCGCCCGCTACCTGAAAACCCTGCCGCCGAGTAATCCGGATGACCAGCCACATGTGTACGACAAGCAGGTAGCCGATGCGCTATGGACGGGTGACGACAGCAAGCCTGGGGCGGCGGTGTACATCGACAACTGCGCGGCCTGCCACCGCACCGACGGGCAGGGCTACACCCGCGTGTTCCCGGCTTTGGCCGGCAACCCGGTGGTGCAGACTGCGGATGCCACGTCGCTGATCCATGTGGTGCTCGCCGGTGGCACGGTACCGGCAACGCACAGTGCACCGTCGAACTTCACCATGCCGGCTTTCGGCTGGCGCCTGAGTGACCAGGAGGTTGCCGAGGTGGTGAATTTCATTCGCAGCAGTTGGGGTAACCAAGGCAGTGCCGTCACCGCCGGTGATGTAAAGTCGCTTCGCTGACGTGTTTTTCAGCGCCCTCGCCCGTAGGAGCGGGTTTACCCGCGAACACGGGCGAAGCCTGTGCCATCCCTAATCCCGATCCCGTAGATCTAAATCTATTAATATCAATGACCTATGCAATATTCTTAATGCGATTTAACATTTCCTGTCTTCGTGCCCGACCAACGGCCTGTTGACGAACCTGCGCATTTTTGCTGTATTGAAACCGGTTTCATCACTATTAAAACAATCATAAGGAAAACCCATGACCGACGCGCCTGCCCATACCCGCGAACGGGTCACCATCAGTGAAGTGGCGCGTGTTGCTGGCGTTTCCAAAGCCACCGTCTCCCGTTACATCGGTGGCGACCGCCAATTGCTGGCCGAAGCCACGGCCAAGCGGCTGGAAGAGGTCATCGAACGCCTCGGCTATCGCCCCAACCAGATGGCTCGCGGCCTAAAGCGCGGCCAGACGCGACTGATCGGCATGCTGGTGGCCGATATCCTCAACCCCTATTCAGTGGCCGTGATGCACGGCGTGGAAACCGCCTGCCGTCAGCATGGTTACAGCCTGGTGGTGTGCAACACCAACCGCGACGACGAGCAGGAGCGTCACCACCTGGTGGCCCTGCAGAGCTACAACGTCGAAGGGCTGATCGTGAACACGCTCGGCCACCACCCCGGCGAGCTGCTCAACCTGCAGCGTGACATCCCCATGGTGCTGGTCGACCGCCAATTGCCCGAGCTGAATGTGGACCTTGTCGGCCTGGACAATGCTGACGCAGTCGAGCAGGCCCTGGACCACCTGCAAGCCCAGGGCTACCGCGACATCCTGGCGGTCAGCGAACCCCTCGATGGCACCAGTTCACGCCTGGAGCGGGTGCAGGCATTCGGCGCGTCGATCAGCCGACGGCCAGGCATGCGTCAGCAGGTACTGGAAATCGGCGCCGGGCTGCAGGGCCAACTGGCTTCGTTTCTTGCCCACAGTGGTCATGGTCCGCAAGCCATCTTCACCTTCAACGGCGTTGCCACCTTGGCGGTCACCCGGGCGCTGCTCGAGGCCGGGCGCAACCTGGTTGCCGATGTCGGTCTGATCGCCCTCGACGACCTCGACTGGTACCCCTTGGTCGGCAAAGGCATCACCGCACTGGCCCAGCCCACCGAGCGTATCGGCGTGGCGGCCTTCGAAAGCCTGCTCGGTCGCTTGCGCGGCGACAGCGGCGCAGCCCGGCGCATCGACTTCAAGGCCAACCTGATCATCCGCGGTTCAACCCAACCCCAGTAAGAAAACGGCAGGCTTGCGCCTGCTGCTGATCAAAAATGAAACCGGTTTCATAAGGACAAGAACAATGCAAGCGAACCCCGTTTCCATCAGTCTCTCCAGCTACGGCGCCGACTTTGTGCGCCAACGTGGCCAGGAGCAGTTTCTGGACCTGCTGGCAGCCGCTGGCGTCAGCCGCGTCGAATTGCGCGAAGAATTGTTCGCCAGCGCACCGGACGCAGCTGCGCTGGGCAGGGTCATTGCCGCGCTGCGCCTGGAATGCCTGTACTCCACCCCCCTTGAACTGTGGACCGCGCAAGGCGTGCCCGACCCGCTGCTGGTGCAGAAGCTGGAAATAGCCCGGGCGCTTGGCGCAGTGGCGCTGAAGGTTTCCTTGGGGCACTTCGATGAGCACTGCGATGTGACGGCCCTGGCGTCGCTGCTGCCTGCGCAGGGGCCTCTGTTGCTGGTGGAAAACGATCAGACCGCACAAGGTGGCAGGATCGAACCGATGCTGCAGTTTTTCCAGCGTGTCGACTCGCTTGGGCTGCGCCTGGGCATGACGTTCGATATCGGTAACTGGCAGTGGCAGGGCGAGCCTGCGCGGCAAGCTGCAAGGCAGCTAGGCCGTTGGGTGCGCTATGTGCATTGCAAGGCTGTGCAGCGCCGGGCCGATGGCCGTCTGGTTGCCATACCGCCGCAGGCTGCGGACCTGCAGGAGTGGGCAGCGCTGATGGCCGAGTTCGCGCCGGGCGTGGTGCGCGCCGTCGAGTACCCCCTGGTGGGCGAAGACCTGCTGGCGCTGACCCGGGCCCAGGTGCGTCACCTTTCTGCACTGGGCGCTGCGCAGGAGCTGGACCATGCATGAACATGACGTGCTGTGTTTCGGCGAAACCATGGCCATGTTCGTCGCCGAGCAAGCCGGTGACCTGGCCGGTGTCGGGCAGTTTGGCAAACGCATCGCCGGCGCCGACAGCAACGTGGCGATCGGCCTGGCGCGGCTGGGCTTCAAGGTGCGCTGGCTGAGCCGGGTTGGTGACGATTCGCTGGGCCGTTTCGTGCTCGACAGTTTGCGCTGCGAAGGCCTGGACTGTTCCGGTGTCGAGGTGGATGCCAACTACCCGACGGGCTTTCAGCTCAAGGCCCGCAGCGAGGATGGCAGCGACCCGGCAGTGGAGTACTTTCGCCGCGGTTCGGCGGCCAGCAGGCTGTCAGCTGCGATGGTGAGCCCCGTTTGGCTGCAGGCTCGCCACGTGCACGCTACCGGTATTCCGCTGGCGTTGTCGGACAGCTGTCGGGCGCTGTCCCACGCGCTGTTGGACGGAATGCGCGCAGCCGGTCGCAGCATATCGTTCGACCCCAACCTGCGCCCCTCGCTGTGGCCCGATCAAAGCAGCATGGTGCGTGAAATCAATGCCCTGGCGGCCAAGGCCGACTGGGTTTTACCGGGGCTGGAAGAGGGGCGGTTGCTGACCGGTCAGCACACCCCGGCCGATATCGCCGCGTTCTACCTGGACCAAGGGGTGGAACTGGTGGTGATCAAGCTGGGCGACGCTGGCGCCTACTTCCGCAGCGCCAAGGGCGAAGGGCAGGTAGCCCCCGTGCCAGTCAGCCGCGTGGTGGACACCGTCGGTGCAGGTGATGCCTTTGCCGTCGGTGTGCTCAGCGCGCTACTGGAGGGCCGTCCGGTAGCCGAGGCGGTAGCGCGCGGCAACTGGTGCGGCAGCCGTGCCGTGCAGTCGCGTGGCGACATGGAAGGGCTGCCGCTGCGCCATGAACTGGAGGCCTACGACTTGCGCAGAAGCGCGTGAAGGCCCCAACCCGAATCACCTGTTGCAACAAAAAAAACAAGCTCAGGAGCAACAAACCATGCAAAGCCAAAGCCTGGCACCGCGCCGCTGGTGGTACATCATCCCGATCGTGTTCTTTACCTACAGCTTGGCCTACCTGGACCGCGCCAATTACGGCTTCGCTGCCGCCTCCGGCATGGCCGAAGACCTGCACATCACCCCGGTGCTGTCTTCGTTGTTGGGTGCGCTGTTCTTTCTCGGTTACTTCTTCTTCCAGGTGCCCGGCGCCATCTACGCTGAAAAGCGCAGCGTGAAGAAACTCATCTTCGTCTGCCTGATCCTGTGGGGCGGCCTTGCCACGCTTACCGGCATGGTCAGCAACGTCTACATGCTGATCGGTATCCGCTTCCTGCTCGGGGTGGTGGAAGCTGCGGTCATGCCGGCCATGCTGGTGTACCTGTGCCATTGGTTCACCCGGGCCGAGCGTTCGCGCGCCAACACCTTCCTGATGCTGGGCAACCCGGTGACCATTCTGTGGATGTCGGTGGTGTCCGGTTACCTGATCAAGCATTACGACTGGCGCTGGATGTTCATCATCGAAGGCCTGCCTGCCGTGATCTGGGCGTTCTTCTGGTGGCGCCTGGTGGATGACCGCCCGGCCCAGGTGGCTTGGCTGAGCGAGCAGGAAAAGGCCGCCCTGGCGCAGGCGCTGGCTGCCGAGCAGCAGGGTATCAAGCCTGTAAAGAACTACCGCGAAGCGTTCCGCTCGCCGCAAGTGATCATCCTGGCGCTGCAGTACTTCTGCTGGAGCATCGGCGTGTATGGCTTCGTGCTGTGGCTGCCGTCGATCCTCAAGCAGGCGGCGAACGTCGATATCGTGCAGGCCGGCTGGCTGGCCTCGGTGCCTTACCTGGCGGCGGTGCTGGCAATGGTGGGCGTGTCCTGGGCGTCCGACCGCCTGCAAAAGCGCAAGCGCTTCGTCTGGCCGCCGCTGCTGATTGCCGCGTTGGCGTTCTATGGTTCCTACGCCTTGGGCAGCGAGCATTTCTGGCTGTCGTATGCATTGCTGGTGGTCGCTGGTGCCTGCATGTACGCCCCTTATGGCCCGTTCTTCGCGATCGTGCCCGAGATCCTGCCGGCCAACGTCGCAGGCGGCGCCATGGCGCTGATCAACAGCATGGGGGCGCTGGGCTCGTTTGGCGGCTCGTGGCTGGTGGGCTACCTCAATGGGGCTACGGGCGGGCCCGGCGCCTCTTACCTGTTCATGTGTGGTGCGCTGCTGACTGCAGTGGCGCTTACCGCTGCGCTCAATACTTCCCAGACCTCTGGCCGGGCAAAGCGCGATAGCTCGCGTCTGGCCATGAACCATTAGGAAACCTGCAATGAAGAAGCGAATCGTCCTGTATAAACGCCTGTCCGACGACTTGATGGCACGCCTGCAAGATCGCGTCGAGGTGACCTGGGTGGACACCACCCAGCCCGATGCCCTGGCCCGCCTGCGCGATGCGTTACCGGGGGCGCACGGGTTGTTGGGGGCCAGCCTGCGCCTGGATGCCAGCCTGCTCGACCTTGCCCCGCAACTGGAAGTGGTGTCGAGCGTTTCGGTAGGCGTGGACAACTACGACATTGCTGAACTCAGCAGGCGTGGTGTGATGCTCACCAACACGCCCGACGTGTTGACCGAAACCACGGCCGACACAGGCTTTGCCTTGATCCTGGCTACCGCCAGGCGGGTGGTGGAGCTGGCGAACTGGGTGCGTGACGGCCGTTGGCAGGCCAACCTGGGGCCGGCGCATTTTGGCAGTGATGTGCATGGCAAGACGCTAGGCATCGTCGGCATGGGCCGCATTGGCGAGGCCCTGGCCCGGCGCGCGGCCGCTGGCTTTGGCATGCGCGTGCTGTATCACAGCCAGCGTGCCAAGCCCGAGGTGGAAGCACGCTATGCCGCATGCCAGTGCAGCCTGGATGAGCTGTTGCAGCAGGCAGACTTCGTTTGCCTGACGGTGCCATTGAGCGCCAGCACCGAAGGCCTGATAGGCGCACGGGAACTTGCGTTGATGAAGCCTGACGCAATACTGGTGAACATCTCACGCGGGCGTGTGGTGGATGAGCAGGCGCTGATCGAAGCGCTGCGGGCCAGGCGCATCCGCGGTGCGGGGCTGGACGTGTTCGTGCACGAGCCACTGCCGATCGACTCGCCGCTGTTGCAGCTGGATAACGTGGTAGCGACCCCGCATATCGGCTCGGCGACCGAGGAAACCCGCCAGGCCATGGCGCGTTGCGCGGTGGACAACCTGCTCAGCGCGCTGGCCGGTGAGCGGCCGGTAAACCTGGTCAACGGCTGACGCGCCCCCGCTCCCACAGGGGCCGCGCAGCCTTTGAAACGGTCAGCGGCAGTTGCCTGCCTTGCGATACCCCGCTGCCTGCGCTTCACCTTCGTTTGCGAAGGTAACCTGGTTCTTCGCTGTAACCTGGTTGTAGCCCGGGCAGCCGACTGACAGGTGATAGACGTGGCTGTTGCGGTTGCCAAGCACGGCGCCGACCGAACCGGCGCTGGCCAGGCTTGGTTTGGCCTCTGGCTTGGCCGCGTTTACCGGCACCGCCTGTACCACGCCGCTGCCAACCGGCTTGTAGCCGGCAGTCCACTTGCGTTCGCCGCTTACGAACGGGTTGGCATGGCCCATGATCGCGGCAATGCGCCGGTCGCGTTCTTTCTCCCAGGCCGACACGGGGTGTTGCTTGTCCCAGGCCATCAGCAGCTGTTGCTGTTGGCGCGACATGTTCAGCTTGTAGCGGTCGAACATGTAGAACGTGGTGCGGGCCACCAGGCCTTTGACTTCGTCACGCGGTTCGGCGGTGCGCTGGACGAAATCGACCTTGGTGGTGCATTGGCCGTATTCGCCGGCATTGCCAGTGACCATGCCGTAGTTGAAGTTGCTGCGGTCACCGTTGACCTCACCCACGGCCGGGTAAAGGTTGAACAGGTCGGCCTCCATGGCGCGGAACACCGGGTCGTTGTCCACGCAGTGCTCACGGCCGCCGTTCTTCCAGCACTGGCGCTGGTTGCCGAAGGTGTGGGCGGGCACGATGTGTTCCCACTCGGTGCGTTCGGCACGGTTCTGCTGCTTGCGTGTCTGGTAACCACACGAGGCAGCGTCGATGCGCCCGCCAGACTTGCCCACCCAGGTCCATTTGCAACCGCAGTACAGGTCGCCCAT
Organism: Pseudomonas sp. yb_2; assembly: GCF_043103905.1. Taxonomy (NCBI): domain Bacteria; kingdom Pseudomonadati; phylum Pseudomonadota; class Gammaproteobacteria; order Pseudomonadales; family Pseudomonadaceae; genus Pseudomonas; species Pseudomonas sp. yb_2. The sequence continues at coordinate 15,486 of NZ_JBICKH010000102.1, forward strand.
GGCACTGCTGGCCTGGTCCAGGTAGACCTTCTGCTTGGCCACCACCTTGGCTTCGGTGAAGGTGGCCGGCGGGTTGGCCAGAGCGGGGAGGGTAAAGGAAAATAATAAGGTTACGGCGTAAAGCAGTGATTTCATGGGGAAAACATATTTCAGGTTGGGCCGGGCATTGTAATGGTTTCCCCGGGGCTGACCAGCTCGCGGAGCCATACCAATGGTCGGCCAGGGTCGTCGCTGCCCATACGGCTGAATGTGGCTGAGTCGAGTATGTCCCGCACCTCGGTGCCCATGCGCAGCAGGTGCTCGACGAAACCGGCACCGACGTCACCGTAATCCTCCAGGGAAACCCCGCTCTGGTTGTGCTGGATTGCCAGGTGGTAATGACTGACACCATCGCCGTTGCCGCTACCGCCCAGTACCACCGTGAAGCGTGGGCCAAGCAGGGTGGCCAGGCGTTCCTGCACCAGATCGAGCAGGGCGACGGGTATTTCATTTTCGCGCAGTGATGTAGGGAAACACGGTGTGAACGGAGGCATGAGGGTGTCCTGCTGGGCGGGGTTCGAGTGCTGGCCAGCTTAGGCAAGGTGACTGTCAACTTGGGTAAAGCGGGGGTAAAAGCGGGTAATGCTCAACCCCCGTGCTGCGCGGTTCATTTCAAGAGCAGCATCAGAAGGTCTGCCCTAACGAGAACTGGAACACCTGGGTTTCGGCGTTATCCGCCTTTTTCAATGGCGCCGCCAGGCTGAAACTCAGCGGCCCCATCGGGCTGTACCAGGTCACGCCAACCCCCAGCGACACAGCCATCTGCGCCAGGTCGACGCTGCCGCAGCCTTGGGTGGTGGACAGGTAGCAGGTGTCGGCATACACGTTGCCGGCATCGACGAACACCGAGCTGCGCAGTTGGCTCTGGTCCTTCACGAAGGGCAGCGGGAACAGGTACTCGGCACCGCCGGTAATCAGGATATTGCCCCCCAGCACATCGGTGTCGCGGTCGGAATAGTAAGCCTGCCCAGCGTTGGAATAGGCCCCGGTAGCCGGTGTGCTGCGCGGGCCGAGGGTGCCGTCCTTGAACCCGCGTACCGACCCCTGCCCACCGGCGTTGTAGCTTTCATAGAACGGCAAGCCGTCGGTGGAGCCATAGCCGTTGCCGTAGCCCAGGTTGGTGTGCAGGCGCAGCGTGGTGTTGCTGGTCACCGGCAGGAAAGCCTGGCCGTTGTAGTCGAGCTTGTAGAACGACAGGTCGCTGCCAGGGGTGGTAGCCATCAGCGTCAGGCTCTGCGAGTGGCCCCGGGTGGCCAGTACGCCTTTGTTGAGGGTAGATTCCGACCAACCGATCGACGCCTTGAGGTTGTTGAAGCTCTTGCCTTCGCGGGAGATGAAATCGTAGATCTCGTCAGCGCTGTAGGTGCCGGGCGAAATGTCGTCGTGCTGCAGGGTCAGGCCGTAGGTCAGGCGCGAGGTTTCGTTGATCGGGTAGCCAAAGCTGACCCCGGCGCCGTAGCTGTTGATTGCATAGTACGAAACACCATCGTCGTAGTAATCGCTGTAGTCGGTGCTGTTGTAGAACAGGTTGTAGCCCAGGCTGACACCGTCGGCGGTGAAGTAGGGATCGACGAAGCCGAAGTTGTACTTGGTCTGGTATTCCGAACGGGTCAGGCCGATGGATACCTTGTTACCGGTACCGAGGAAGTTGCTCTGGCTGATCGAACCACCCAGGATCAGGCCGGCGCTCTGGGCGAAACCGACGCTGGCGGTGATCGAGCCGGAGGCCTGCTCTTCGACGCTGTAGTTGACGTCGACCTGGTCGTC
>NZ_JBICKH010000103.1:0-17782 GCF_043103905.1 Pseudomonas sp. yb_2
TTGCCGGGTGTGTAGAGGACTTTCACCTCCAAGTCACCCACTTGGCCACCACAACCAAGCGGGTTGCGCTTACGCGCAACGCGCCATGCCTGGCGCACACAAAAAAGCCCCGGTTTCCCGGGGCCTCTGTTGCCAAGGCGTCTGCCTACGCCTGCCCGGTACGCTCGAAGCGCCTGGCCAGCAACAGGTAAGCGAGGATCCCCAGCACGCCATGGGCGGCCACGAACCAGAGTGCGTTGTGGAACGAGCCGGTGCTGGCAACCACGTAACCAATCACCAGCGGGGTGACGATGCCGGCAATGTTGCCGATGCCATTGAACACGCCACCGCACAGGCCGACCATCTTCTTCGGCGCCACGTCCGACAGCACCGCCCAGCCCACCGCAGCCAGGCCCTTGCCGAAGAACGCCAGGGTCATCAGGGCTATGACCGCCGCGTTGCCATCCACATAGTTGGCCAGCACCAGGCTGGTGGACAGCCCCATGCCGATGATGAACGGGGTCTTGCGCGCCCTGGACGGGTGCACGCCACGGCGGATCAGCCAGTCGGATACGAAGCCACCCAGAATACCGCCAGTGAAACCACAGATTGCCGGCAGTGCGGCCACCCAGCCGGCCTCCATGATGGTCATGCCACGGCCCTTGATCAGGTAGATCGGGAACCAGGTGATGAAGAAGTAAGTCAGCGCAGTGATGCAGTACTGGCCAAGGTACACCGCCCACAGGTTGCGGCTGGTGAACAGTTGCGCAAGCTCTGCCCGGGTCGGCTTGCTCTTGGCAGCCTTGCGTTCCTTTTCCAGGTCGACCAGGGCGCCACCTTCGCGCATGTATTCCAGCTCTTCACGGCTCAACCCAGGTGCGCTGTGGGGCTCATGGTACAAGCGGAACCAGAACAGGCTCAGCAGCAAGCCCAGAAGCCCCATCCAGATGAACACCTGCTCCCAGCTCATTGCATGGGTCATCCATGCCATCAAGGGGGCGAACACCACCACCGCCATGTACTGCGCCGAATTGAACAGTGCTGATGCAGTGCCACGCTCCTGGGTGGGGAACCAACAGCTGACGATGCGCGAGTTGGCCGGGAAGGCCGGCGACTCCACCAGCCCAAGCATGAAGCGCATTGAAAACAGTGCCACCGCTGCCGAGACGCCGGCCAGCCCCATCCAGCCCACAGTGCCTTGCAGCAAGGTAAACAGCGACCAGAGGATCAGGCTGATACCGTACACGCGGCGGGCACCGAAGCGATCGAGCAGCCAGCCCCCCGGCACTTGGCCGAGGGCGTAGGCCCAGGCGAAGGCAGAAAAGATCATGCCCAGCATGACCGGATCGAGCCCCAGGTCCTTGAGCACCTCGGTGCCGGTGATCGACAAGGTGGCGCGGTCGGCGTAGTTGATGACGGTAATGACGAAGATCAGCGCCAGCACCAGGAAGCGATGGCGACCGATCCCGGCCACGGCCTGCGGTGCGGCAACGGCGGATTTGCTGTTCATGTGGACCCTCTTGCTTCTCGATGGAAGCGATTGTTCTTGTACGCAGAAGGGGTGGCCGCAAGGGCCTTGTAGTACCTGTACCCGCGAAAGGGGGCTAACTGTCGATCACCCGATTCGGTGGCACTTCACCTCGGAAACAGGCCTGAAGGTTGTCCAGCACCATGCGCCCCATCTCCAGTCGGGTCTGCAGCGTCGCGCTGCCCCGGTGCGGTTGCAGGCTGACCTGGTTCAGGTCCAGCAATGCCGGCGGCACCCGTGGTTCATCGACAAATACATCCAGCCCTGCCCCGGCGATCCGCTGCTCGCGCAACGCTTCCACCAGCGCGTCTTCATCGACCAACTTGCCACGTGCCACATTGACCAGGTAACCCTGTGGCCCCAGCGCCTCCAGCACCTCGGCCGTCACCAGCACTTGCCCGCCGTCAGCAGAAGCGGCCACGACCAGGACATCCACCGAGCGCGCCAACTCAACCAGATCCGGCTCATAGCGATAGCCCGTTTCTGGCTGCTCGCGCCGGCCGTTGTAGGCGATGCTCATGTCGAAGGCGGCGGCACGGCGAGCGATGGCCTTGCCCACCTGGCCAAGGCCGACGATGCCCAGCGCGCAGCCACTGACCCTGTGCGCCAGCGGCAGGTCGACCTTGCCCCACAAGCCATCGCGCACCAGCCGCTCCCCCTCGCCCAGGCGACGCAGGCTGCTGATGATCAACCCCATGGCCAGGTCGGCAACGTCAGCCGTCAACACCCCCGGGGTGGTGGTGACATGGATGCCGCGGCTGGCCGCATGGCGCAGATCCACCGCATCGGTACCGATGCCACTGATGGCGATGATCTCAAGGGCAGGCAACTGGTCCATCAGCGCGGTAGACAGGCCTTTGGCACCGCCGGTGACCACGCCGCGGATGCGCGGTGCGGCTTCGTCCAGCAGCTGTTGCGGGTTGTGCTGTTGGTACAACCGATGCACGTGGTAGGCGCTGACCAGTTGGGCATCGATCGCCTCGGGTACGGGCTGGGTCAGCAGCACTTCAATCGGGGTGTGAGTCATCGCGGGCTTCCGGCATTGAGAAGACATGAGTCGATGCTAGGCCTGCATTTGATACAGGTCTAATATAGATGCTGGATTGAATAATTCAGGATTTGAATCATGGAATTGCACCAGCTGCGTTGCTTCGTGGCCGTGGCCGAAGAGCTGCATTTCGGTCGCGCTGCCACCCGCCTGCACATGACCCAGCCACCCCTTAGCCGCCAGATCCAGCTGCTGGAGCATGCCTTGGGTGTGCTGCTGCTCGAGCGCAACAACCGTCAGGCGCGGCTCACCCTGGCGGGCGCGAGCTTCCTCGAGGATGCCCGGCGCATTTTGCAGATTGCCGAATCAGCCAGCCACTCCGCGCGGCGCATCGCCCACGGCGAAGCAGGCCGCCTGACCCTGGGTTTCACCGCCGTTGGGGCGTACAGCATGGTCCCCCGTTTGCTGGTGCACGCCGGGCAGACGCTGCCGGACATCGAGCTGGTGCTCAGCGAGCGCGTCTCCAGCACTCAGGTGCATGACCTGGAAGCAGGGCTGATCGATGTCGGGCTGGTGCGCCAGGTACTGCCCAGCGCGCGGGTGGAGTACTTGCCAATCCACCGCGAGCCCTTCGTCGCCGCCCTGCCCGCCGGGCACGCGCTGGCGAACCACGAACGGCTGACACCCAGCGACTTCGACCAGCAGCCGTTCGTGATGTACAGCGCCAACGAAGGGCGGTACTTCCATGACCGTATTGCCAACCTGTTTGCGCGGCACGAAGTGCAGCCGCGCTACCTGCACCAGTTGGGTCAGACTCATTCGATTCTGGGCCTGGTCAATGTGGGACTGGGCTGTGCCGTGGTGCCGGCCTCTGCCCAGGCACTGCGCCTGGAGCAGGTGGTATTCCGGCCGTTGGAGGGGATGGAGCAACAGGCAGAAATCTTCCTGGCGTTCTGCCGGGACAACCCCAACCCGGTGCTGGGGTCTTTCGTTGCAATGGCGCGGGCCTTTTTTGAAGCCGCTTGAGGGCTGCCACCCCCACAGGCCCCACACCAGCCTGAAGCCAGGTGCAATCCCTGTGGGAGTGGCTTTAGCCGCGAACACCGGCGGAGCCGGTGCCATGCACTGTGTTGAATTCTTCGCGGGACAAGCCCGCTCCCACAGGTGCCCCCGCAGGCTTGAGGCTGATGCAGTACCTGGGGAAACAACTGGCTTGCTCAATTTCTAGAATCTTGCGCAATCCCGGTGGAAGCGGCCAGCCGCCTTACCGTACCAGGCAAGGCCGTTTGTTATCGAAGCTCCAACCCGGAATCAGGAACTGCATCGCCACGCTGTCATCCCGCGCACCCAGCCCCATGTTGCGGTAGCACTCATGGGCCTTGGCCAGCTGGTCTTCGTCCAGTTCCACGCCCAGGCCCGGCCGCGCCGGTACCCGCACATGCCCATCGACAACGCGCAGCGGATCACGCGTCAGCCGCTGGCCATCCTGCCAGATCCAGTGCGTATCGATCGCAGTGATATCCCCCGGCGCAGCAGCCGCCACCTGGGTGAACATCGCCAGCGAAATGTCGAAGTGGTTGTTCGAGTGCGACCCCCACGTCAGGCCCCAGTCGTTGCACATCTGCGCCACCCGTACCGAACCCTGCAAGGTCCAGAAGTGCGGGTCGGCCAGCGGAATGTCCACCGACTGTAACTGAATGGCATGGCCCATCTGTCGCCAGTCGGTAGCGATCATGTTGGTCGCGGTGGGCAGCCCGGTGGCGCGGCGGAACTCGGCCATCACCTCGCGGCCCGAGTAACCGTTCTCGGCGCCGCACGGGTCTTCGGCGTAGGCCAGCACATCGTGCTTGTCACGGCACAGGGCGATGGCCTCCTTCAGCGACCACGCGCCATTGGGGTCGAGCGTGATGCGCGCTTCGGGGAAGCGTTCGGCCAGCGCTGTCACAGCCTCCATCTCTTCTTCACCGCGCAGCACGCCGCCCTTGAGCTTGAAGTCGCTGAAGCCATAGCGCGCCTTAGCGGCCTCGGCCAGCCGCACCACTGCTTCCGGGGTCAGGGCCTTTTCATGGCGCAGGCGGAACCAGTCGTCATCGCTGTCGGCTTCGTTGCGGTAGGCCAGGTCGGTCTGCTGACGGTCGCCGATGTAGAACAGATAGCCGAGCATCTTCACCGCATCGCGTTGCTGCCCCTCGCCCAACAATGCTGCCATCGGCACGTTCAGGTGTTGGCCGAGCAGGTCGAGCAACGCCGACTCGATGGCCGTCACCGCATGCACGGTGATGCGCAGGTCGAAGGTCTGCAGGCCGCGGCCCGCCGAGTCGCGGTTGGCGAAGGTCTGGCGCATGGCATTGAGCACGCGCTGGTAATGGCCGATCGGCTGGCCGACCACCAGGCTGCGGGCGTCCTCCAGGGTCTGGCGAATCTTCTCGCCGCCGGGCACTTCGCCCAGGCCGGTATTGCCGGCGCTGTCGCGCAGCACCACCACGTTGCGGGTGAAGAACGGACCATGGGCGCCACTGAGGTTGAGCAGCATGCTGTCATGGCCGGCCACGGGGACCACGCGCAGGTCGGCGACCACCGGGGTGCTGGTGTGAAGGGTCTGCATATTCATGAGGGTTGTCTCGCAGTCATCAGTGGGTCTGGCCCAGGGCCGAAGGGGCCATGAGGTCATCGGAAGGGGCGCCCTTGGGGCGAGTGCGTACGAAGAAGATGGCAATCGCCGCCAGCACCGAGGTCACCGCCAGGCCGTACAGCCCGCCCTGGATCGAACCGGTCTGCTGCTCCAGCAAGCCGAAGGTGGTGGGGGCAACGAAACCGCCGAGGTTGCCGACCGAGTTGATCAGGGCAATCACCGCCGCAGCGATGCGGGCGTCCAGGTAGCCCTGGGGGATCGGCCAGAACAGTGACGACGCTGACTTGAAGCCGATCGCGGCGAAGCACACGGCGACGAAGGCGAACACCGGCCCACCCGTGGTGGACATGAACATGCCCGTGGCAGCAACCAGCAGGGCGCCTGCCACCCAGGCCTGCTGGAACTTCCAGCGCGCGGAACCGGCGGCGAAGGCGTACATGGCCAGGATCGAGATCAGCCAAGGGATCGAGTTGAAGAAACCGACTTGCATGTCACTGAGGTCGCCCATGCGCTTGATGATGCTGGGCAGCCAGAAGGTGGCGGCATAGATGGTCAGCTGGATGCAGAAGTAGATCAGGCAGAACAGCACGATCTGGCGGTCCTTGAGCAGGCTCCAGGCCGACGGCCTGACCGCGCCGATGGCCTCACGCGCTTGCTGCTCGCGGTCGATGGTGGCGACTAGCGCGTCCTGCTCGGCCTTGCTCAGCCACTTGGCGTCCTGCGGCTTCGAGTCGAGCCAGAAGAACACAAAGAAGCACAGCGCCACCGAGGCCATGCCTTCAATGAACAGCATCCACTGCCAGCCATGCAGGCCCAGGCCCTGGATCTGCATCAACGCCCCGGCCAGCGGCCCGGAAATCAACGAAGCCAGCGCCGAGCCACTGAGGAAGATGGCAATCGCCTTGCCGCGTTCTGCCGCCGGCAGCCAGCGGGTGAAGTAGTAGATCACTCCAGGAAAGAAGCCTGCTTCGGCAACACCGAGCAGAAAACGCAGCACGTAGAACTGGGTTTCGTTCTGCACGAAGGCCATGGCCGTGGCCACCAGCCCCCAGGTGAACATGATACGGGTCAGCCACAGCCGGGCACCGACCTTTTGCAGCAGCATGTTCGAAGGGACTTCGAACAGCGCGTAACCGATGAAGAACAGCCCGGCACCAAAGCCATAGGCCGCAGCGCTGATGCCCAGGTCGCTTTCCAGGTGCGGGCGGACGAAGCCAATGTTGACGCGGTCGAGGTAGTTGACGATGAACATGATGACGAACAGCGGCAGGACGTGGCGCTTGACCTTGGCCACGGCACTGGCCAACGCGTCGCCTTCATGCCGGGCAGACGGAGCGAGGGTGTCGTTCACTTGCGGATCTCCCACTAATTGTTTTTGTGCGGGTCGGGTTGTCTGACATGGCAGTAGGGAGGAGCTTATTCGCAGCGAGGTTGTACGACAAGATCATTAACGTCGGCAAAATAGCAAAATACAAGCTGCCATAATGCCAATTTGATCCTAACGCGCAAAAACAGCTCAACTACATGCTGAATTGGATGCGCGAAAAATCGGCAAAAAATATTTCTATCGATTAACTTGTCGTACAAGCCAATCAAGAACCGGATCACACATGGAACCCGAACACGCGCGCAAACGCGGCCACAGCCGTGCCCACGACCTGGTTTCCAGCCTGACCCAGCAGATTTTGCTGGGCACCTTCAAACCAGGCGACAAACTGCCTTCGGAAAACACCTTGGTGCGCGAGCACGGGGTCAGCCGCACGGTGGTTCGCGAAGCCTTGTCGAAGCTGCAGGCCTCTGGGCTGGTGGAGCCGCGCCACGGGATCGGTACGTTCGTGATGGAACGCCAGGCCCAGGCCGGCCTGCGCGTTGCGGCGGAGAGCGCGGCGAATGTGCGCGATCTGCTGGAGCTGCGTATTGGCCTTGAGGGCCAGGCTGCCGCGCTGGCCGCACTGCGTCGTGATGAGGGGCAACTGGCGCGCATGCGCCAGGCGCTGGATGACTATCAGGACCTGGCCGCTGCCGGCGACAGCTGCATCGAAGCCGACCGGCGCTTTCACCTGCTGATTGCCGAGGCCACCGGCAATCTGTATTTCACCGAGATGCTGCTGCAACTGGGTAACGGCCTGATCCCGCGCAACCGCATGGCCCTGGCCGAGCGCGCGGGGGCCAAGCTGGCGCGGCAAGCGTACCTGGCCAACCTGGAGCATGAGGCGATCCTCAATGCCATTCGCCGACAAGACCCGGATGCCGCGCGGGCGGCAGTGTGCCTGCACCTGTCCAACAGCCGCGACCGGCTACTGCCGGACTGACTGTCAGGCAGTGTAAGACGAGTATATTGGCGTGCAGGGTGGGCCGTTACATCCAGCTACCCTGCCCTCACTTCACCAGGTCAGGCAGATCTTGCCGAAATGCCGGTTGCTCTCCTGGTAACGGAACGCCTCGACGATCTGTTCCAGCTCGAAATGCTTGTCCACCACCGGCCGCAGGCCGTTGGCGTCGATCGCCCGCACCATCGCCTGCTGCTGCGCTCGGCTGCCAACCAGCACCCCTTGCAGCCGAATCTGCCGCACCAGCGCCTGCACCAGCGGCAACTGCCCGGCCACCCCGGTAAGGATGCCGATCAGCGAAACATGCCCGCCAATGCGCGCAGCAATCATCGACTGCTCCAGTGTCGCCGGGCCGCCCACTTCAATCACATGATCGACACCGCGGTTGCCTGTCAGCTCGCGCACCTTCTCACCCCAGGCCGGGGTGCTCTTGTAGTTGATCAGGTGGTCGGCACCCAGGGCCTTCAGGCGCTCCAGCTTGGCATCGCTGGACGAGGTGGCGATCACGGTCGCGCCCGCCAGCTTGGCGAACTGCAGGGCGAAAATCGACACACCGCCGGTACCTTGCACCAGCACCGTGTCGCCGGGCTTGAGGTGATCATCGCTCATCAGCGCCCGCCAGGCGGTAAGGCCGGCGGTGGTCAGGGTGGCAGCCTCGGCATGGCTGAAACCCTGGGGTGCCAGGGTGAAGGCGGTGGCGCGGGCAGTCACCTGTTCACGGGCGTAGCCATCGATGCCGTCGCCGGGCACCCGGGCAAAGCCCTCGACGTTGGCCTGGCCATCGAGCCAGTCGGGGAAGAAGGTGCTGACCACATTGTCGCCGACCTGGAACTCAGTGACGCCAGCCCCCACCGCAACCACCTCGCCGGCGCCATCGGCCATGGGGATGCGCCGCTCGCTCGGGCCCCACATGCCGCTGACCACGGCAAAATCGTGGTAGTTGAGGGAACTGGCGTGCAGGCGCACGGTAATCTCGCCGGCCTGGGGGGCCTGGGCCTCGCAGGTGCCGACCTCGACCTTGTCGTAGCCGCCGCCGGGTTGTACGTAGATGGCCTTGCTGCTCATGGGTGGGTCTCCGTATCAGAGCAAAGAATGGGGTTGAGCATAGACAGATCCGGCCCTTTCGCGGGCACGCCCGCTCCCACAGGGGCACCAAAGGACCCGAGACTTGCGCAATACCTGTGGGAGCGGGCATGCCCGCGAAGAGGCCCGCATTGCCAACACAAGCGTCAGCCCAGCATCACCTTCAGCGCCCGGCAATCCGCCGCATGCCAATCCACCAGCTCTGGCCAGGGGTTGTCCGGCAGGTTCACCAGCACCGTGCGCGCCCCCGCCGCCCGCCCACAGTCCAGGTCAAAGCGGTAATCCCCCACCATCACCAGTTCGCTCGGCGTCACGCCCCAGGCGCTGGCAATCTTCAGCAGCCCATCCGGGCTCGGCTTGGGCGCAGCCTCGTCACGCCCGAGAATGTGTTCCACCGGGAAGCAGTCCGCCAGGCCGATGGCCTCCAGCGTTACATGCGCCAGCTCACGCGCATTGCGGGTCAGAATACCCAGCCGGCACCCGCGCCCGGCCAACTCGCGCACCAGCTCCACCGCCCCGGTGGCCGCCGTGGAGGCCGTTGCCAGGTCCCTTTCGTGCGCCAGCAACCAGGCATGCTTGGCCGCCGCTTCCTCTGCCGGCAAGGCCGCTAGGTGGGTGAGGATGTCGTGTTCGGCCGGGATGTCCAGCGCCACCCGAATGGCGGCGAAGTCGTGCACGGCCACGGTCAGGGTGCCGTCCATGTCGAACACCCAGTTGCGCACCTCGCCCAGGCTCATGCCCAGTCCTTGCGATAGCGAATCAGGCCTTCCTGGGCCGACGACGCCACCAGTTGCCCGGCCTGGTTGAAGATGCTGCCGCGGCTGAAACCACGAGAATTGCCCGCCCAGGGGCTGTCGGTGGCGTACAGCAGCCACTCGTCGGCGCGCAGGTTGCCGTGAAACCACAGCGAATGGTCGAGGCTGGCGATCTGCATGTCGCGCTGCCACACCGATTTGCCATGGGGCAGCAACGCCGTGGTCAGCAGGCCGAAGTCCGAGGCGTAGGCCAGCATGTACTTGTGCAGGGCAGGCACGTCAGGCAGGTTGCCGTCGGCGCGGAACCAGGCGTACTTCACCGGGTCGCCCGGCTTGGGGTTGAACGGGTCGCGCTCGGTGACCGGGCGGATCTCAATCGGCTTGGCACACAGCACCTTGTCGCGAATGCGCTCGGGCAACTGGTCGGCCATGGCGCGGGCCAGCTCCACCTCGGTGGGCAGGTTTTCCGGGCCGACCACCTCAGGCATTTGCGCCTGGTGCTCGAACCCTTCCTCGTCGTACTGGAACGATGCACTGCAGGTGAAGATGGTCTGGCCCTTCTGGATCGCCGTCACCCGTCGTGTACTGAAGCTGCCGCCATCGCGCACGCGGTCTACCGAGTACACCACTGGAAGGCTGGCATCGCCCGGGCGCAGGAAGTAGCCGTGCAACGAATGCACATGGCGCGCGTCCTCCACTGTCTGGCTGGCAGCCGACAACGACTGGCCCAGCACTTGGCCACCGTAAAGCTGGCGGAAGCCCAGGTCCTGGCTACGTCCACGGAACAGGTTCTCCTCGATGGATTCGAGGCTCAACAGGTCGACCAGGTCGTCCAACACATGACTCATCGGCGGTTCTCCGTAGGAGCGAGCCTAGCTCGCGATGCGCCGCCCGAGCGGCGCTCGATTTCACAGGCGCTGAACGTGTTACGGGCAAGCGCCTTCCAAGTAGGCAAATGATACAGCGTTTGTCATTCGCGCCGGGCATGGCCGTGCATTCAGGCGCGCAGGGTGCGCTCCCAGTGTGCGCGGTCGATGCGGTACAGCACGTGCGGGCGCAGCGGGTGGCCCTCGGCCAGGCGGGGGTGTTCGAAGCTGCCGTTCAGGTCCTGCTGCATGCCGATGGCTTGCATCACCTTCTGCGACGGCAGGTTGCTCTCGCTAGTGAACGACACCACTTCTTCCAGGCGCAATTGGGCGAAAGCACAACGCAGGCAGGTCCACGCCGCCTCGCTGGCAAAGCCCAGGCCCCAGTGGCGACGTGCCAGACGCCAGCCGATTTCCACCGCCGGGGCAAAAGGCGCGTCGAAGTTGACATTGAGCAACCCGGTCATGCCGATGAACGCGCCACTGTCCTTGCGCTCCAGGGCCCACAAACCAAAACCGTACTCATTGAAATGCCCACGCACGCGGCCGATCAACGCAGCCGCCTCAACGCGCGTCAGCGGCGCCGGAAAGTAGCGCATCACCTGTGGGTCGGCGCACAGTGCGGCGAACTCGCGCAAGTCATCGTCATGCCATTGGCGCAGCACCAGCCGTGCGCTTTCCAGTTCGAGGATGGGGGTCATCGGGCCTGCTCCGGTTTACCGCCTTGCAGTTTACAGCGTAGGCGCGGGCGCAGGTTTCACCCAGCCGGCAGCCGCCAAATGCAATTTTCACACGCCCTTCACCGGCCCCCGACAGGCCGCTTGGCAGGATGCCGCCATCCACCACCGCGCCAGCCGCGGCACTGCCAACGGAGCAACGCATGCTATCTAGCAACACCCTGGGGCACCCCGCCATTCATGCCCGGCGCAAGCGACGCCTGACTCGCAAAGCCGTCGGAACCGCCCTGGGCCTGTGCATGGTCGTGGCGGCGTTGACCACCTGGCTGGCGACGAGGACGCATATCGTGGACCTTGGCAACGAGCAACAACTGAGTGACAGCGGCCTGCTGCAGGACTGGGCCGACGGTGCGGTGATCGTGATGATCCGCCACGCCGAACGCTGCGACAGCGCCCCCGGCCCCTGCCTGGACGACCCCACGGGGATCACCCTGAGCGGCAGCCAGGCCGCTGCCCGCGTTGGCCAAGGGCTGCACCAGCTGGGCCTGAACAAAGCCGACCTGCTCAGCAGCCCGAAACTGCGCACCCGGCAAACCGCGCACTTCATACTGGGTCAGGCGGTGGCCAGCGAGGACTGGCTCGAAAGCTGCGACAGCCAGTTCGCCAACGAAGCGCTTGCACACAAACGCGCGGGCTACAACCTGGTGCTGGTGACTCACAACGGCTGCATCGACCACTTTGCCCGCCAGCAGCACGTTGCTGGCGGCGAACGTCAAAGCAACTATGCCAGCGCCCTGTTCGTATCGGTGGATGGCAATGGCAAGGCACGTATCCTGGGGCGCTTGAACGAACCGGACTGGCAACGCGTATTGGCCAGCACAGGAAAATAGCCTCTGTGGGAGCGGTACCGGCGCAAGAAACAGGTACTCCCATTGCAGTCACCCGTCATGGCAAGATCAGCACTGGCCCTGATTGCGACCCCATCCATGCCGTTGCCGCTGATCTACCACGAAGATTACAGCCCGGAGTTCCCCGCTGAACACCGCTTCCCGATGGACAAGTTCCGCCTGCTGCACGACCACCTGGTCGGCAGCGGGCTGACCACCGACCAGGCCCTGCTGCGCCCGGAGATCTGCCCCAACGACATCCTCGCCCTGGCCCATGACCGCAGCTACATCGAGCGCTACATGAACGGCGAGCTGTCGCGCGAGGACCAGCGCCGCCTCGGCCTGCCCTGGAGCGAGGCCCTGGCCCGGCGTACCGTGCGCGCTGTCGGTGGCTCACTGCTGACTGCCGAGATGGCGCTGCAGCACGGCATCGCCTGCCACCTCGCCGGTGGCACCCACCACGCCCATTACGACCACCCCGCCGGCTTCTGCATTTTCAACGACCTGGCGGTCATCAGCCGCTACCTGCTGGAAGCAGGCCGGGTACACCGGGTGCTGATCTTCGACTGCGACGTGCACCAGGGTGACGGCACCGCGCGCATCCTGCACGACACGCCCGAGGCCATCACCGTGTCGCTGCACTGCGAGCAGAACTTCCCCGCCCGCAAGGCACAAAGCGACTGGGACATCCCCCTGCCCCGAGGCATGGGCGACACTGCCTACCTGAAGGTGGTGGACGACGCCCTCAACTACCTGTTGCCGCTTTATCAACCCGACCTGGTGCTGTATGACGCCGGTGTCGACGTGCACAAGGACGACGCCCTGGGCTACCTGCAACTGACCGACGCAGGCGTTGCCGCCCGTGACGAAGCCGTGCTGCGCCACTGCCTGGGCCGCGACATCCCGGTGATGGGCGTGATCGGCGGAGGCTACAGCAAGGACCGCACAGCCTTGGCCAGACGCCACGGCATCCTTCACCACAGCGCGGCACGTGTCATAGGTTGTTCACAATGACTGTGGAACCGCTTGTGGATAACCTGCGCGAAAGGCGCTGTAGCCCTTTACTGGCAAGGCCTGCATAACACTGGCTATTTTTTGATCAGTGCTTCCATGGGCAGCGCTGCGGTAGAATGCGCCTCTTTTCCACAGCCTGCTGCCCACCATGCCCGATCTGACCCCCGCATCCCCTCCCCCCGCTGTCGTCATCGGTGGCGGCCCCGCCGGCCTGATGGCTGCCGAAGCACTGGCCAAGGCAGGCCTGGCGGTCGAGGTGTTCGATGCCATGCCTTCAGTGGGCCGCAAGTTCCTGCTGGCGGGCGTCGGCGGCATGAACATCACCCATTCCGAGCCCTACCCGGCGTTCGTGGCACGCTATGCCGAACGCCAAGGCGAAATCGGGGCCCTGCTACGCGACTTCGATGCTGACGCGCTGCGCCAGTGGATTCATGGTTTGGGCATCGAAACCTTCGTCGGCACCTCCGGCCGGGTGTTCCCCACCGACATGAAAGCCGCACCGTTGCTGCGTGCCTGGCTCAAGCGCCTGCGCGACAACGGGGTAGTTATCCACACCCGCCATCGCTGGTTGGGCTGGAACACCGATGGCAGCTTGCGCATTGCTTATCCACAGGGCGAGCGTCAGGTGAAAGCCTCGGTCGTGGTGCTGGCGCTGGGTGGTGCCAGCTGGGCGCGCCTGGGTTCTGACGGCAGCTGGCAACCGCTGCTGGCAGAACGGGCTGTGGATATCTCGCCTTTGCAGCCGAGCAACTGCGGTTTTGAAGTAGCGGGCTGGAGCGCGCTACTCAAGGACAAGTTCGCGGGCGCACCGCTGAAGAACATCGCCCTCAGCGTCCCGGGCAGCGCACCGCGCAAGGGCGAGTTCATTCTCACCGCTCAAGGCGTGGAAGGCAGCCTGGTGTATGCCTGGTCGGCACCGGTCCGCGAGGCCATCCACCGTGAAGGCCGCGGGGTGCTGTTGCTGGATCTGCTGCCGGACAAGCCTGTGGACAAGATTGCCCAGGCGCTGGCCAAACCCCGCGGTTCACGCTCCATGGCCAAGCACCTGCAGAGCCAGCTGGGGATTGATGGGGTCAAGGCGGCGCTGCTGCGCGAGCTGACCGATCAGGCGACCTTTGCCGACGTTGATGCGTTGGCTCGGGCCATCAAGGCATTGCCCATCACCCTGGTACGCACACGGCCGCTGGATGAAGCGATCAGCAGCGCCGGCGGAGTACGCTTCGAGGGCCTGGATGAGGGGTTGATGGTCAAGGGCATACCGGGGGTGTTCTGTGCCGGCGAAATGCTGGACTGGGAGGCGCCGACCGGGGGCTATCTGCTGACAGCATGCTTTGCCAGCGGCTTGCGCGCCGGACGGGCAGCGGCGGATTGGGTGCGGGCTTCCTGACAGATTGCCGGGCTCATGCGGGAGCGGCCTTGCGTCGCGAAAGGGCCGCAAAGCGGCCCCAAAACCTCAAGGCTTGCGCTTGCGCGGCCCACCATTGAAGCTCGGCACCTTGCGTACAGCCTTCACCGCCGGTTCCGCACTGCCGGCTTCAGTGCTGTCCATCCAACGCCCCAGCCCGCGCTTGGCGCTGTTTTCTTTCGGTTTCTTGGGCTTCTTCGGTTTCTTGATAACCTGCCCACTGGCATCGGTCATCGGCACCCGGTGCTCGGGGATGAAATCCGGCTCTTCATGAC
Organism: Pseudomonas sp. yb_2; assembly: GCF_043103905.1. Lineage (NCBI taxonomy): Bacteria > Pseudomonadati > Pseudomonadota > Gammaproteobacteria > Pseudomonadales > Pseudomonadaceae > Pseudomonas > Pseudomonas sp. yb_2. Next base: position 14,420 of record NZ_JBICKH010000103.1, read on the forward strand.
GCGGCAGGGTCTGCCGGGTCAGCACCTCGATAGCCGCCAGCAGTTGCACTTCATCCGCACACACCAGCGAAATCGCCTCGCCCTTGTTGCCCGCCCGCCCGGTACGCCCGATGCGGTGCACGTAGTCTTCGGCAACGATCGGCAGGTCGAGGTTGACGACCAGCGGCAAGTCATCGATATCCAGGCCGCGGGCCGCCACATCGGTCGCCACCAGCACTTGCACCTCACGGGCCTTGAAGCTGTCCAGCGCACGCTGGCGGGTCGCCTGTGGGCGATCACCGTGGATGCCGTCGGCATTCACGCCTTCGGCCAGCAAGCGCTCCACCAGCTGATCGACGCCATTGCGGGTCTTGGCGAACACCAGCACCTGCTTCCAGCGCTGCTTGCGCAGCAGGTGGCAGAACAGGTCGGCCTTGCGCTTCTTGTCCACAGGCACCAGCCACTGCTTGACGCTGGTGGCCGTGGCGTTGCGCGGGCTCACTTCGATACTGAGCGGGTCATTCAGCGCCAGCCCCGCCAGCATGCGAATCTGATCAGAGAAAGTGGCGGAAAACAGCAGCGTCTGGCGCTTGCGCGGCAGTGCCGCGTACACCGACTGCAGCTCTTCGGCAAAGCCCAGGTCAAGCATGCGGTCGGCTTCATCCAGCACCAGGGTCTGCACCTGGTTGAACTTCACGGCGTTCTGCCGGAACAGGTCGAGCAAGCGGCCAGGGGTAGCCACCAGCAGGTCGACACCCCGGCGCAGGCGCATCATCTGTGGATTGATACTGACCCCGCCATACACCGCGTAAGTAGTCAGCGGCAGGTTCTCGGCGTATTCGCGCACGTTGTTGTGCACCTGCTCGGCCAGCTCGCGAGTGGGTACCAGCACCAAGGCGCGGATCGAGTTGCTGGCCACCTTCTCGCCCTCCAGCGCCAGGCGCTGCAGCACAGGCAGGGCAAAGCCTGCGGTCTTGCCGGTACCGGTCTGGGCTGCGGCCATCAGGTCGCGGCCGGCCAGCACGGCGGGGATGGCTTTGGCCTGCACCGGGGTCGGGGTGGTGTAGTCCAGTTGCTGCAGCGTGCGCAGCAGCGGTTCGATCAGGCCGAGTTTGGCGAAATTCATGGCAATACCGTCAGGGGGTTCAGCGAAGGCGGCAAGTTTACCGCATCGCCCCTGCCTACTTGCAGATTTCACCTTTCAACGGTTGTACAGGTTCAGGCGCCTTGCGCCACTGCGGCAGGCCGATCAGCACCACCGCGCCGATGATCACTGCCATCGCCACACACTCTTCAGCGCCAATCTGCTCACCGGCAAAGACGATACCCAGCAGCACCGCCACCGCCGGGTTGACGTAGGCGTAGCTGGTGGCCGCTGCCGGGCGCACGTGCTTGAGCAGGTACATGTAGGCACTGAACGCCAGGATCGAGCCGAAGAACACCAGGTAGGCCAGCGCCCCCCAGCCAGCGGCGGTCGGCAGCTGTGTCATGCGTTCGCCCGATAGCACACTGCCCAGCAACAGCACCGCACCCCCGACCAGCATTTCCGCTGCGCTGGCCATCGGCCCCTGGGGCAGCGGCAAGGTCTTGCTCCACACCGAGCCAAACGCCCAGGACGCCGCCGCGAAGATGATCAGCGCTGCACCTATCGGGCTTGCCTGCAGGTTGGAGCCCAGGTTCAGCAGGCCGATGCCCACCAGCCCAAGGGCTATCCCCGCCCACTCCAGCTTCGAATTGCGGTGCCCGAACAACAGGCCGAACAGCAAGGTGAACAGCGGCACCGTCGCCACCGCCAAAGCCGCCACGCCCGAAGCCACGCCGGCATGCTCGGCCACGGTCACCCCGCCGTTGCCACAGCTGAGCAACAAGAAACCGATCGCCCCTGCCGCCCGCCATTGTGGCCAGGTAGGGGCCGGCACGCCGCGCCAACGCAGGAAGCCGTACAGCAGGCCACCGGCGATCAGGAAGCGCACACCGGCCATGAGCATCGGAGGCCAGCTCTCGACGCCGATGCGAATGAACAGGTAAGTAGAACCCCAGACCAGATACAGGGCCAGGAAGGCGCCAATCAGCAGCAGCGGGAAACGACGGGAGGCAGGCATGGGGGAAACTCGAAATCCGTTTACGGGTGCCTCAGTTTAACGGCCTGTCTGGGTGAAGGGACGTTACAGAACGGGTTCAATTGAGCGGCACAATTCTGGTGCGTTCGACGTAGGCGACCCTCCCCCCGACGTTCACTGGCTAATCCCTGCAGTACTTGGCCAGCGCTTCGCGCAGCTTCGCAGCCGGGGTTTTCTGCAGCCGGCAAAGCAGCTCGTGCGACAGTTGCTGAACCCCGTGGTCCTGGCGCAATACACCCGCCAGATACTGCAGCAGGTTGGCGGCCATTTCGGCATCGGCCATGGCCCGGTGCGCGGTCCCCGTGTCCGGCAACCCAGCCCAGCGTGTCAAAGTGCCCAGCTTGTGGTTCGGCGCGGCGGGCAGCAGGCGCCGTGACAGCAACAGGGAACACGCGAAGGGCTGGCTGCGGCTGCGGCCAATACGGCTAAGCTCGTAGTCCCAGAACTTCTGGTCGAAAGCAGCGTTGTGCGCCAACAATGGGGTGCCACCGACGAACTCGGCCACCTCGTTCATCACTTTCTCCACCGGCGGCGCACTGCGCAGCATGGCGGTGGTAATGCCGGTCAGCCCTGCGACGAAGGCCGGCACCGGCACGCCAGCGTTCATCAGGCTCTGGTAGCGCTCGACAATGCGCCCACCCTCAAGCATTACCACCGCCACCTCGGTGGCACGGCAGCCGGTACCGGGGGAAATGCCGGTGGTTTCAAAGTCGATGACAGCGATACGTTCCATGAAAAGACCTTAGTGTTTGAGCAACAGCGCGCCTTCGATGGGCACGTAGCGGGTGGCAGCACGGATCAGTGACAACGCCGTCAGCCCCGGCACGCCATACACCACCGCTTCGGTGCCATGGCGCTGGATTACCCGCTCCAGCAGCAAGTCGAAATCACCGTCGCCGGAGGCCAGCACCACCTGGTCGACCCGGCTGGCCGCGTCGATCACATCCAGGGTAATGCCCACATCCCAGTCACCTTTGGCCGAGCCATCACTGCGCTGGATGAACGGTTTGAGGCGCACATCGAAACCGAGGTTGCGCAAGATCTGCTGGAACTGCTGCTGTTTGCTGTCGCCACGGTCGATGGCATAGGCCACGGCCTCGACGATCTGGCCTTCGCGGCTGACATCGGCCCACAGGGCGGTGTAGTTGAAATGGCAGCCGTGGGCCTGGCGCACGGTGTAATAGAGGTTCTGCACATCGGCGAACAGCGCGATCTTTTTCACCTGGGAACCTCATTTTTGGCCTGGGGTGCCGGGGGGCTGCTG
>NZ_JBICKH010000104.1:0-15431 GCF_043103905.1 Pseudomonas sp. yb_2
TTTTCTTTAGCCACGACAGTGAACCTCTTGCCTAAAGGGGATTAGCCTTGTTTTTTAACGAGTGCTTCGACGATGTTCGACGGAGCTTCGGCGTATTTGGAGAATTCCATGGAGTAGCTTGCGCGACCCTGAGACATGGAACGAACGTCGGTTGCGTAACCGAACATCTCTCCGAGCGGTACTTCAGCACGGACGACACGGCCAGAGACCGACTCATCCATACCCTGGACCAGACCACGACGACGGTTCAGGTCACCCATCACGTCACCCAGGTAGTCTTCCGGGGTTACAACTTCGACTTTCATGATCGGCTCGAGAACCACGCCACCGCCCTTCTGGGCCAGTTGCTTGGTCGCCATCGAAGCAGCGATCTTGAACGCCATTTCGTTGGAGTCGACGTCGTGGTACGAACCGTCGAATACCGCGGCCTTCAGGCCGATCAGAGGATAACCGGCAACAACGCCGTTTTTCATCTGCTCTTCGATACCCTTCTGGATCGCAGGGATGTATTCCTTAGGAATCACACCACCAACGACTTCGTTGGAGAACACCAGACCTTCTGTGATGTTGCCCTTGTCGTCCACGTCCGGCTCGGAGAAGCGAACCCAGCAGTGACCGAACTGACCACGACCACCCGACTGACGAACGAACTTGCCTTCGATCTCGACGTTGGATTTGGTGATCTTCTCGCGGTACGAAACCTGCGGCTTGCCGATGTTGGCTTCGACGTTGAATTCGCGCTTCATGCGGTCAACGAGGATGTCCAGGTGCAGCTCACCCATACCGGAGATGATGGTCTGACCGGTTTCTTCATCGGTCTTGACGCGGAACGATGGGTCTTCCTGAGCCAGCTTGCCCAGTGCGATACCCATCTTCTCCTGGTCCTGCTTGGTTTTCGGCTCTACAGAGAGCGAAATCACAGGCTCAGGGAAGTCCATACGCTCAAGGATGATCGGCTTGTCGGCGTTGCACAGGGTATCACCAGTAGTGACGTCCTTCATGCCGATCAGAGCAGCGATGTCGCCTGCACGTACTTCTTTGATCTCTTCACGCTGGTTGGCGTGCATCTGGACCATACGACCAACGCGCTCTTTCTTGCCTTTGACCGAGTTGATGACGGAGTCACCGGAGGTCAGGAAGCCCGAGTAAACGCGAACGAAGGTCAGAGTACCAACGAACGGGTCGGTGGCAATCTTGAAGGCCAGGGCCGAGAACGGCTCGTCGTCGTCAGCATGACGCTCGTCGAACTGCTCTGGCTTGACTTCGTCCTTAGGCACGTCGATCAGGTCAGGGTGGATACCCTTGATCGCAGGGATCTCGGTCGGAGCTGGCAGGAAGTCGATAACGGCGTCGAGAACCAGGGGAACACCCTTGTTCTTGAACGACGAACCGCAGACAGCCGGAACGATCTCGCTGGCCAGGGTGCGCGCGCGCAGGCCTGCCTTGATCTCTTCGACGGACAGCTCACCTTCTTCAAGGTACTTGTTCATCAGCTCTTCGGTGGCTTCGGCGGCGGCTTCAACCATGTTGTTGCGCCATTCGTTAGCCAGCTCGACCATATCCGCAGGAATTTCTTCCTCGCGGTAGGTAGTACCCTTGTCGTCGTCGTTCCAGTAGATAGCCTTCATCTTGATCAGGTCAACCTGACCCTGGAAGTTATCTTCCGAACCGATGGCCAGCTGAACAGGAACCGGAGTGTGACCCAGACGGTTCTTGATCTGACCTACGACGCGCAGGAAGTTTGCACCAGCACGGTCCATCTTGTTCACGTAGACAACACGCGGAACGCCGTACTTGTTGGCCTGACGCCATACGGTTTCGGACTGCGGCTCAACGCCGGAGGTGCCACAGAACACAACGACCGCGCCGTCGAGTACACGCAGCGAACGCTCTACTTCAATGGTGAAGTCAACGTGGCCAGGGGTATCGATAACGTTTACGCGGTAGTTGTCATACTGACCACGGGAACCTTTCCAGAAGGTGGTAACGGCAGCGGAGGTAATGGTGATACCCCGCTCCTGCTCCTGCACCATCCAGTCGGTGGTCGCGGCGCCGTCATGCACCTCGCCCATTTTGTGGCTCAGACCTGTGTAGAACAGGATCCGCTCGGTAGTGGTGGTCTTGCCCGCGTCAACGTGGGCACAGATACCAATGTTACGGTAGCGGTTAATTGCTGTAGTACGAGCCATAAAGCCCTCGCAAAAAGATTGATGCTTGAATTAGAAGCGGTAGTGCGAGAACGCTTTGTTGGCTTCAGCCATACGGTGAACGTCTTCACGCTTCTTGACTGCAGCACCCTTGCCTTCGGCAGCATCCAGCAGTTCGCCGGCCAGACGCAGAGCCATCGACTTCTCGCCGCGCTTGCGGGCGTAGTCTACGAGCCAGCGCATTGCCAGAGCGTTACGACGGGATGGACGAACTTCAACCGGGACCTGGTAAGTGGCACCGCCGACACGACGGGACTTTACTTCGACCAGCGGAGCGATGGCGTCGAGAGCTTTCTCGAAGATTTCCAGGGGGTCGCTGTTCTTGCGTGCTTTGACGGTATCCAGGGCACCGTAAACGATGCGCTCGGCTACGGCCTTCTTGCCGCTTTCCATCACGTGGTTCATGAACTTCGCGAGAATCTGGGATCCGTACTTCGGATCGTCAAGGATCTCACGTTTTGCTGCTACACGACGTCTTGGCATGATAAGCCCTCAAACGGTCTTCAGGTTAGCCCGGGACGTGGGTCTTCGACCCCTGCCCGACCTTACTCTTATCGACTCAAAAAAATGGATGTCTGCAAACGACCGATTACTTCGGACGCTTGGTACCGTACTTCGAACGACCCTGGTTACGGCCTTTAACGCCCGAAGTATCCAGAGAGCCGCGAACGGTGTGGTAACGAACACCTGGCAAGTCTTTTACACGGCCGCCACGAATCAGGACGACGCTGTGCTCTTGCAGGTTGTGGCCTTCACCACCGATGTACGAGGAAACCTCGAAACCGTTGGTCAGACGCACACGACATACTTTACGCAGTGCCGAGTTAGGTTTTTTCGGCGTGGTGGTGTACACACGGGTGCACACGCCACGACGCTGCGGGCAGTTCTGCAGCGCAGGAACGTCGGACTTCTCGACCGAACGCTTACGCGGCTGACGTACCAGCTGGTTGATAGTTGCCATCTACTAGCTCCACTGATTGTCTTGCGACTCTATTGTCTTGCAAGAAAGCCAAAAATTGGCGAGACGGAGCCTCACCAAATTTAAGGGTACAAAAGTCTAAAGAGGATCTTGCACCCAGTCAAGACGAGGCCCCGGCCCTCCCCGCCCGATCATCGGCAACATTTCATGTCGCCGATGATCGCCCGAGGCTTGCCGGGGCCTTGCCCTGTACTTAATTACCGCTGGAATTCAGCGCTTCGGTCAGTGCAGCTTCCACTTCACTGGCGCTTACACGCAGCGGTTTGTCGGCATCACGGCGACGCTTGCGCTCGCTGTGGTAGGCCAGACCAGTACCGGCCGGGATCAGACGACCCACGACCACGTTCTCTTTCAGGCCGCGCAGGTAGTCGCGCTTGCCGGTTACCGCCGCTTCGGTCAGTACGCGGGTTGTTTCCTGGAAGGAAGCCGCGGAGATGAACGACTCGGTGGACAGCGAGGCCTTGGTGATACCCAGCAGCACTCGGGTGAACTTGGAGATGAACTTGTCCTCGCTAGCGAGACGCTCGTTCTCTACCAGCACCTGGGTCAGTTCCATCTGGTCGCCCTTGATGAAGCTGGAATCGCCCGACTCGGAGATCTCAACCTTGCGCAGCATCTGACGCAGAATGGTCTCGATGTGCTTGTCGTTGATCTTCACGCCTTGCAGACGGTAAACGTCCTGGATCTCGTTGACGATGTACTTCGCCAGCGCACTCACACCCAGCAGACGCAGGATGTCATGCGGATCGCTCGGGCCGTCGGAGATAACTTCACCGCGGTTTACCTGTTCACCTTCGAAGACGTTCAGGTGGCGCCACTTCGGAATCAGCTCTTCGTACGGTTCGCTACCGTCGGTCGGAGTGATCACCAGGCGACGCTTGCCCTTGGTCTCTTTACCGAATGCGATGGTGCCGCTGACTTCAGCCAGAATCGAGGCTTCTTTCGGACGACGCGCTTCGAACAGGTCGGCAACGCGTGGCAGACCACCGGTAATGTCACGGGTCTTCGACGTCTCTTGCGGGATACGCGCGATAACGTCACCAACACCGATCTGAGCACCGTCAGCCACACCGACAAGGGCGTTGGCCGGCAGGAAGTACTGGGCAGGTACGTCAGTACCTGGCAGGTACAGATCCTTGCCTGCAGCATCGACCATCTTGATTGCCGGACGGATTTCCTTGCCTGCGGCAGGGCGATCCTTGACGTCCAGTACTTCAATGTTGGTCAAGCCGGTCAGTTCGTCGGTCTGACGCTTGATGGTGATGTTTTCTTCCATGCCCACGAAGGTCACGGTACCTTTCAGCTCGGTAACGATCGGGTGGGTGTGTGGGTCCCACTTGGCGACGATGGCGCCAGCTTCGACCTTTTCACCTTCCTTGACCGAAATCACCGCACCGTAAGGCAGCTTGTAGCGCTCACGCTCACGACCGAACTCGTCAGCAATCGCCAACTCACCCGAACGCGATACGGCAACCAGGTTACCGTCGGCACGCTCAACCTGCTTCAGGTTGTGCAGACGCACCATACCGCCATTCTTAACCTGGACGCTGTCGGCAGCCGAGGTACGGCTTGCAGCACCACCGATGTGGAACGTACGCATGGTCAGCTGGGTACCCGGCTCACCGATCGACTGGGCAGCGATAACGCCGACAGCCTCACCGATGTTCACCTGGTGACCACGAGCCAGATCACGACCGTAGCACTTGGCGCAAATGCCGTAGCGGGTTTCGCAGTTGATCGGCGAACGCACGATCACTTCGTCGATGCTGTTCAGCTCGATGAACTCGACCCACTGCTCGTCGACCAAGGTACCGGCCGGAACGATAACGTCCTCGGTGCCTGGCTTGAATACGTCACGGGCGATGACACGACCCAATACACGCTCACCCAGTGGCTCTACAACGTCGCCGCCTTCGATGTGTGGCGTCATCACCAGGCCCTGATCGGTGCCGCAGTCGATCTCGGTCACTACCAGATCCTGGGCAACGTCCACCAGACGACGAGTCAGGTAACCGGAGTTAGCGGTTTTCAGTGCGGTATCCGCCAGACCCTTACGAGCACCGTGAGTCGAGATGAAGTACTGAAGTACGCTCAGACCTTCACGGAAGTTCGCGGTGATCGGCGTCTCGATGATGGAACCGTCCGGCTTGGCCATCAGACCACGCATACCGGCCAGCTGACGGATCTGGGCTGCGGAACCCCGCGCACCCGAGTCAGCCATCATGTACATCGAGTTGAAGGACTCTTGCTCGACTTCCTTGCCTTCGCGGTCGATGACCTTCTCTTTCGAGAGGTTGGCCATCATCGCCTTGGACACTTCGTCGTTCGCCTTCGACCACAAGTCGATGACCTTGTTGTACTTCTCGCCCTGGGTTACCAGGCCGGAGGCGTACTGGCTCTCGATTTCCTTCACTTCGTCGGTAGCGTTACCGATGATGCGGGCTTTCTCGTCCGGGATAACGAAGTCGTTAACACCGATGGAAACGCCGGAAATGGTCGAGTATGCGAAACCGGTGTACATCAGTTGGTCGGCGAAGATAACGGTCTCTTTCAGACCAACCACGCGGTAGCACTGGTTGATCAGCTTGGAGATCGCCTTTTTCTTCATCGGCTGGTTGACCACGTCATACGGCAGACCTGCCGGCACAACCTGGAACAGCAGCGCACGGCCGACGGTGGTGTCAACGATGCGGGTGTTCTTGACCACCGAGCCATCACGCTCTTTCACGGTTTCGTTGATACGAACCTTGATTTTCGCGTGCAGGGCGGCTTCGCCGGCGCGGAATACGCGGTCGACTTCCTGCAGGTCGGCGAACACGCGACCTTCGCCCTTGGCATTGATGGCTTCCCGGGTCATGTAGTACAGACCCAGTACAACGTCCTGCGACGGAACGATGATTGGCTCACCGTTGGCTGGCGACAGGATGTTGTTGGTCGACATCATCAGCGCACGCGCTTCGAGCTGGGCTTCCAGGGTCAGCGGCACGTGAACGGCCATCTGGTCACCGTCGAAGTCGGCGTTGTACGCAGCACAGACCAGCGGGTGCAGCTGAATAGCCTTACCTTCGATCAGTACGGGTTCAAACGCCTGGATACCCAGACGGTGAAGGGTCGGTGCACGGTTGAGCAGTACGGGGTGTTCGCGAATCACTTCAGCGAGAACGTCCCACACCTCTGGCAGCTCGCGCTCGACCATCTTCTTGGCAGCCTTGATGGTGGTCGCCAGACCACGCATTTCCAGCTTGCCGAAAATGAACGGCTTGAACAGCTCGAGGGCCATCTTCTTCGGCAGACCGCACTGGTGCAGACGCAGGGTCGGACCTACGGTAATTACCGAACGGCCGGAGTAGTCAACACGCTTACCGAGCAAGTTCTGACGGAAACGACCTTGCTTACCTTTGATCATGTCGGCCAGGGACTTCAGCGGACGCTTGTTCGAGCCAGTGATGGCGCGACCACGACGGCCGTTGTCCAGCAGAGCGTCAACCGCTTCCTGCAGCATGCGCTTTTCGTTGCGCACGATGATGTCCGGCGCCGACAGATCCAGCAGGCGCTTCAGACGGTTGTTACGGTTGATCACCCGGCGATACAGGTCGTTCAGGTCGGAAGTCGCGAAACGGCCACCATCCAGCGGAACCAGCGGACGCAGGTCCGGCGGCAGCACTGGCAGGACGGTCAGGACCATCCACTCAGGCAGGTTGCCCGAGCCCTGGAAAGCTTCCATCAGCTTCAGACGCTTGGAAAGCTTCTTGATCTTGGTTTCCGAGTTGGTCTGCGGAATTTCTTCGCGCAGGCGGCCGATCTCGTGCTCCAGGTCGATAGCGTGCAGCAGCTCGCGGACAGCCTCGGCACCCATACGGGCATCGAAGTCGTCACCGAACTCTTCCAGCGCTTCGAAGTACTGCTCGTCGTTCAGCAGCTGGCCCTTTTCCAGGGTAGTCATGCCCGGGTCGATAACGACATAGCTCTCGAAGTAGAGCACGCGCTCGATATCACGCAGGGTCATGTCCATCAGCAGGCCGATACGGGACGGCAGCGACTTCAGGAACCAGATGTGGGCAACCGGCGAGGCCAGCTCGATGTGCGCCATGCGCTCACGACGAACCTTCGCCAGGGCAACTTCAACGCCGCACTTCTCGCAGATTACGCCGCGGTGCTTGAGGCGCTTGTACTTGCCGCACAGGCACTCGTAGTCCTTGACTGGGCCAAAGATCTTGGCGCAGAACAGGCCGTCACGCTCAGGCTTGAACGTACGGTAGTTGATGGTTTCCGGCTTCTTAACTTCACCGAACGACCACGAACGGATCATTTCAGGCGACGCCAGACCGATGCGGATGGCGTCGAACTCTTCGACTTGACCCTGGTTTTTCAGCAAATTCAGTAGGTCTTTCAAGGCCTTTCCTCCTGGCGGAGCAGGGAGCGGGCATTACCTGCCCCACTCCCCTTCGCGTCACGTGTTATTCGGTTTCCAGATCGATATCGATACCGAGCGAACGGATCTCTTTGATCAACACGTTGAAGGACTCGGGCATGCCCGGCTCCATACGGTGATCGCCATCCACGATGTTCTTGTACATCTTGGTACGGCCGTTCACGTCGTCCGACTTCACTGTGAGCATTTCTTGCAGGGTGTATGCCGCGCCGTATGCTTCCAGCGCCCACACTTCCATCTCCCCGAAACGCTGACCACCGAACTGCGCCTTACCACCCAGCGGCTGCTGGGTAACCAGGCTGTAGGAACCAGTGGAACGCGCGTGCATCTTGTCGTCCACCAAGTGGTTCAGCTTGAGCATGTACATGTAACCAACGGTCACAGGACGCTCGAACTTGTTGCCGGTACGGCCATCGAACAGCACCATCTGGCCGCTCTCTGGCAGGTCGGCCAGCTTCAGCATGGCCTTGATCTCGCGCTCCTTGGCACCATCGAAGACCGGGGTAGCCATAGGCACGCCTTTCTTCAGGTTGTTAGCCAGGGCCAGGATTTCTTCGTCGGTGAACTCGTCGAGGTTTTCCTGACGACCGCCGATCTCGTTGTAGACCTCGGTCAGGAACACGCGCAGCTCAGCGGCTTTACGCTGCTCTTCGAGCATGCGGTCGATCTTCTCGCCCAGACCCTTGGCCGCGAGGCCCAGGTGGGTTTCAAGGATCTGACCAACGTTCATACGCGAAGGTACACCCAGCGGGTTCAGTACGACGTCAACCGGAGTACCGTTGGCATCGTGCGGCATGTCTTCAACCGGCATGATGACCGAGACGACACCCTTGTTACCGTGACGACCGGCCATCTTGTCACCCGGCTGGATGCGGCGGCGGATTGCAAGGTAAACCTTGACGATCTTCAGTACGCCCGGTGCCAGGTCATCGCCCTGCTGCAGCTTGCGCTTCTTGTCTTCGAACTTGTCGTCCAGCAGACGGCGACGGTCGACGATGTACTGCTGAGCCTTTTCCAGCTGCTCGTTCAGTGCATCTTCAGCCATGCGCAGTTTGAACCACTGGCCGTGCTCCAGACCGTCCAGCACCTCGTCAGTGATCACGGTGCCTTTCTTCAGGCCCGCACCACCATCAACTACCTGGCCGTTCAGGGCAGAACGCAGACGCTCGAAGGTCGCACCTTCAACAATGCGGAACTCTTCGTTGAGGTCCTTGCGGATCTCGTCGAGCTGCATCTTCTCGATGGCCAGCGCGCGGCTATCGCGCTCCACGCCATCACGGGTGAAGACCTGTACGTCGATGACAGTACCCTTGGTGCCGGTTGGCACACGCAGGGAGGTGTCCTTAACGTCGCTGGCCTTCTCACCGAAGATTGCGCGCAGCAGTTTTTCTTCCGGAGTCAGCTGGGTTTCGCCTTTTGGCGTGACCTTGCCAACCAGGATGTCGCCAGCGCCAACTTCAGCACCTACGTAAACGATACCGGCTTCGTCCAGCTTGTTCAGTGCGGCTTCACCCACGTTCGGGATGTCCGCAGTGATTTCCTCTGGGCCGAGCTTGGTGTCACGCGCCACACAGGTCAGTTCCTGAATGTGGATGGTGGTGAAGCGATCTTCCTGAACAACACGCTCGGACAGGCAGATGGAGTCTTCGAAGTTGAAGCCGTTCCACGCCATGAACGCGATGCGCATGTTCTGACCCAGAGCCAGCTCACCCATGTCGGTGGACGGGCCGTCGGCCATGATGTCACCACGCTGAACCTTGTCACCCTTGCTCACCAGCGGACGCTGGTTGATGCAGGTGTTCTGGTTCGAACGGGTGTACTTGGTCAGGTTGTAGATATCCACACCCGCTTCGCCGGTTTCCACTTCGTCGTCGGCAACGCGAACAACGATACGGCTGGCGTCGACCGAGTCGATCACACCACCGCGGCGAGCAACCACGCAGACACCGGAGTCACGGGCAACGTTGCGCTCCATGCCGGTACCTACCAGCGGCTTGTCGGCACGCAGGGTCGGTACAGCCTGACGCTGCATGTTCGAACCCATCAACGCACGGTTGGCGTCGTCGTGCTCGAGGAACGGAATCAGCGACGCTGCAACGGAAACAACCTGCTTCGGCGAAACGTCCATCAGGGTGACGTCTTCCGGCGCCTTGACGGTGAATTCGTTCAGGTGACGAACTGCTACCAGCTCATCGATCAGTTGCTTCTTGTCGTTCATCGCGGCCGAAGCCTGTGCGATGACGTGATCTGCCTCTTCGATTGCCGACAGGAACACGATGTCGTCGCTGACAACGCCTTCCTTCACCACGCGGTACGGGCTTTCCAGGAAGCCGTACTGGTTGGTGCGGGCATAGGCCGCCAGGGAGTTGATCAGACCGATGTTCGGACCTTCAGGGGTCTCGATCGGGCACACACGGCCATAGTGGGTCGGGTGTACGTCACGGACTTCGAAGCCGGCACGCTCACGGGTCAGACCGCCAGGGCCGAGTGCGGAGACACGGCGCTTGTGGGTAATCTCCGAGAGAGGGTTGTTCTGGTCCATGAACTGGGACAGCTGGCTGGAACCGAAGAACTCTTTCACCGCTGCCGCTACCGGCTTGGCGTTGATCAGGTCTTGCGGCATCAGGCCTTCGCTTTCCGCCATCGACAGGCGTTCCTTGACCGCGCGCTCGACACGCACCAGGCCAACGCGGAACTGGTTCTCGGCCATCTCGCCGACGCAACGTACGCGACGGTTACCCAGGTGGTCGATGTCGTCGACGATGCCTTTGCCGTTACGGATATCGACCAGGGTCTTCAGAACCTCGACGATGTCTTCCTTGCTCAGCACGCCCGAACCCTCGATCTCGGTACGACCGATACGACGGTTGAACTTCATGCGGCCTACGGCGGACAGATCGTAACGCTCGGCACTGAAGAACAGGTTGTTGAACAGGGTCTCGGCTGCGTCCTTGGTTGGCGGCTCGCCTGGACGCATCATGCGGTAGATCTCGACCAGCGCTTCCAGTTGGTTGCTGGTGGTGTCGATCTTCAGAGTGTCAGAGATGAACGGACCGCAATCGATGTCGTTGGTGTACAGGGTCTCGATACGGACAACCTGCGCCTTGGCGACCTTGATCAGCAGCTCGGTAGTCATCTCGGTGTTGCATTCGGCGAGAATTTCGCCGGTAGCCGGATGCACGATAGCCTTGGCGGTAGTGCGGCCCAGGACGTATTCCATTGGAACGTCCAGTTGCTTGACGCCGGCCTTCTCGAGCTGGTTGATGTGGCGCGCGGTAATACGGCGGCCTTGCTCGACGATGACTTTGCCGGTTTCGTCATGGATGTCCATGACTGCAACTTCACCACGCAGACGCTGCGGTACCAGTTCCAGGCTGAGTTTTTCGCCGGAAATGTGGAACACGTTGGTGGTGTAGAAGGTGTTCAGCACTTCTTCAGTGCTGTAACCCAGGGCGCGCAGCAGCACCGAGGCCGGCAGTTTGCGGCGACGGTCGATACGCACGAACACGCAGTCCTTCGGGTCGAACTCGAAGTCCAGCCAGGAACCGCGGTAAGGGATGATGCGAGCGGAGTACAGCAGCTTGCCCGAGCTGTGGGTCTTGCCACGGTCGTGGTCGAAGAACACACCAGGCGAACGGTGCAGCTGGGAAACGATCACACGCTCGGTACCGTTGATAACGAAGGTACCGTTCTCAGTCATCAGGGGGATTTCACCCATGTAGACTTCTTGCTCTTTGATGTCCTTGATCGCTTTGTTCGACGATTCCTTGTCGAAGATGATCAGGCGCACCTTGACCCGCAGTGGGACCGCGAAGGTCACGCCACGCAGGACACATTCCTTCACATCGAAGGCGGGTTCGCCCAGGCGATAGCCTACGTACTCCAGGGCAGCATTGCCGGAGTAGCTGATGATCGGGAATACCGATTTGAAGGCCGCGTGCAGGCCGACGTCGCGGAAGTGATCCTTGGATGCTCCCGCTTGCAGGAATTCGCGATACGAATCCAGCTGGATGGCCAGGAGGTAAGGCACATCCATGACGTCCGGCAACTTGCTAAAGTCCTTGCGGATACGTTTTTTCTCAGTGTATGAGTAAGCCATCAGCGTTCCCCAGCTTGGTCACCTGCTTGTTTGGCTTCTCCCGGCGGGAGCAGCCAGAAAATCGTGCAAACCCCTTGGTTTGCGCCACCCACATGGGTGTCTTGCAGCTCGTTATCGGGACCGGCCTGACCGGCCACCAATAACGGAAAAAGGCCGGTGGCATAAGCCACCAGCCATCAGCCTTTCGCTCAACGCTCAGGCTGGCATCGCAAGGTCGAGATTACTTCAGCTCGACTTTAGCGCCTGCTTCTTCCAGCTTCTTCTTAGCGTCTTCAGCGGCTTCTTTCGAAACGCCTTCAGCTACAACCTGAGGAGCGCCATCGACTTTCTCTTTGGCTTCTTTCAGGCCCAGACCGGTCAGTTCGCGAACGGCCTTGATCACGTTCACTTTCTTGTCGCCGGCTTCAACCAGAACAACGTTGAACTCGGTCTGCTCTTCAACAACGGCAGCAGCAGCAGCTGGGCCAGCAGCGGCAACAGCAGCGGTAACGCCGAAGGTTTCTTCCATTGCTTTGATCAGCTCAACAACTTCCAGAACGGTTTTCTGGCCGATTGCTTCGATGATTTGTTCGTTAGTCAGAGACATGACTTAAATCCTGTATTGGGGTGACAGCCTACGCAGCCATCAAATTAAACGTATGATTTTGAAAGAATTCGCGCGCCTTAGGCGGCGGTAGCTTCTTTCTGGTCGCGAATGGCTGCCAGAGTACGAGCCAGCTTGCTGGTGGCGCCTTGAATAACGCTCATCAGTCGTGCAATAGCTTCGTCGCGGGTCGGCAGGGTAGCCAACACGTCGATCTGGTTCGCTGCAATGAAATTGCCGTCAAACGCAGCTGCCTTGATCTCGAACTTGTCCTGACCCTTGGCGAACTCTTTGAACAGACGAGCAGCAGCGCCCGGGTGTTCGTTGGAGAAAGCAATCAGGGTCGGGCCTTTGAACGCGTCGTTGAGGATCGAGAATTCGGTGCCTTCAACAGCGCGCTTGAGCAGGGTATTACGCACTACACGTACGTATACGCCAGCTTCGCGGGCCTCTTTACGGAGTCCGGTCATTGCGCTTACAGTCACACCACGGGCATCAGCCACGACAGCGGACAGAGCGACTTTGGCAGCCTCGTTGACTTCAGCGACGATGGCCTTCTTGTCTTCGAGTTTAATTGCCACGGGTTTACTCCTGGTTTTTACCGTTTCATCTGGCCGAGGCCGGATGTCGTTTTGGTGTCTGATTCGGTAACGAATCGGGAGCACCATCTGCGTGGGCTGATGTTTTAAGGCTTGCGCCGCCTACGGTCTTGGATAGCCCCCGCCAGGCAGGGACCCCAATTTTTGCTGGCGGCGCGACTGGTCGCGCCGCCATGTTCTTACACGTTCAGCGAGCTCTGATCGATGACCAGACCTGGGCCCATGGTGGTGCTCAGGGTAACGCGCTTAACGTAGATACCTTTCGAGGAAGCTGGCTTGATACGCTTCAGGTCAGCGATCAGGGCTTCAACGTTTTCCTTCAGCTTGTCAGCTTCAAAGCCGATCTTGCCAACGGAGGTGTGGATGATACCGTTTTTGTCGGTACGGTAGCGAACCTGACCAGCCTTGGCGTTTTTCACGGCAGTGGCTACGTCTGGGGTCACGGTACCAACTTTCGGGTTAGGCATCAGGCCGCGAGGACCCAGAACCTGACCCAGCTGACCTACAACGCGCATGGCATCAGGCGATGCGATAACGACGTCATAGTTCAGGTCGCCGCCTTTCATTTCGGCAGCCAGATCGTCCATACCTACGCGATCAGCGCCGGCAGCCAGAGCAGCTTCAGCTGCTGGACCCTGGGTGAAGACAGCAACGCGAACGGTCTTGCCAGTGCCGTGTGGCAGCACGGTAGCGCTACGTACGACCTGGTCGGATTTACGCGGGTCAACACCGAGGTTAACGGCGATGTCGTAGGACTCGACGAACTTGGCAGCAGGCAGCGAGGCCAGCAGAGTTGCCGCTTCTTCGAAGTTGTAGGCCTTGCCTGCTTCGATTTTCTCGGCGATTGCCTTTTGGCGTTTGGTCAGCTTAGCCATTACACACCCTCCACGTTCAGGCCCATGCTGCGGGCAGAGCCAGCGATGGTGCGTACAGCAGCGTCCAGGTCAGCGGCAGTCAGGTCAGCCTGTTTGGCTTTCGCGATGTCTTCCAGCTGAGCACGGGTAACGGTACCGACTTTAACGGTGTTCGGGCGAGCCGAACCACTGGTCAGGCCAGCAGCTTTCTTCAGCAGAACCGAGGCAGGGGTGCTCTTGGTCTCGAAGGTGAAGCTACGGTCGCTGTAGACAGTGATGATCACTGGAGTCGGCAGGCCGGCTTCTTGACCCTGGGTACGGGCGTTGAAGGCCTTGCAGAATTCCATGATGTTCACACCATGTTGACCCAGTGCTGGACCAACGGGTGGGCTTGGGTTGGCCTGGCCGGCCTTAACTTGCAGCTTGATGTAAGCCTGAATCTTCTTAGCCATGAGCTACTCCAAAATCGGGTACGAACGCCTGATGGCTCCCCGGATGACTTGCGTTTTATCCCAGTGACGACAAAACCCCGCAGCACACAGGGCTGCGGGGTATGGGATGCTTCGTCCGCCTAGACCTTTTCGACCTGGCTGAACTCGAGCTCCACCGGAGTAGAGCGACCGAAAATGAGCACCGCAACCTGCAGGCGACTCTTTTCGTAGTTAACTTCTTCGACACTACCATTGAAGTCAGCGAACGGACCATCAATGACTCGAACCACTTCACCTGGCTCGAACAGCGTCTTGGGCTTCGGCTTATCGCTACCGTCAGCAACGCGACGCAGGATGGCCTCAGCTTCTTTATCGGTAATCGGCGCAGGCTTGTCAGCAGTACCGCCAATAAAGCCCATCACGCGAGGGGTGTCCTTGACCAAGTGCCAAGTCCCTTCATTCATCTCCATCTGGACCAGTACATAGCCAGGGAAGAATTTACGCTCACTCTTGCGCTTCTGGCCGTTGCGCATTTCGACGACTTCTTCGGTCGGGACCAAGATCTCGCCGAAACCGTCTTCCATGCCAGCCAGCTTGACGCGCTCGATGAGGGAGCGCATTACATGCTTCTCGTAACCCGAGTAAGCATGCACAACATACCAACGCTTAGCCACGGGACACCTTTAGCCAACGATCAAGGAGACCGCCCAGCCGAGCAGGGAGTCGAGCCCCCACAGCAGCAGTGCCATAACCAGCACGACAGCCACGACAATCAGCGTGGTCTGGGTGGTTTCCTGGCGGGTCGGCCACACGACTTTACGAATCTCGGTACGAGCTTCCTTCGCCAGCGCAAAGAACGACTTGCCCTTCGCAGTCTGCAGAGCTACAAAGCCCGCGACAGCAGCAAGGACGAGAAGTACAAGAACGCGATACAGGATTGGAGAGCCGGAGTAATATTGATTACCCACAACACCAACAACCACCAAAGCCACTACAGCCAGCCACTTGAACAGATCAAAACGCGATTCTTGGGCTTCAGTTTTGGGGGTCATCGAGGAGGATCCTGTAAGAAGAAAGCCATCACACCGAGGTGAAATGGCAGGTCAGGAGGGAATCGAACCCCCAACCTACGGTTTTGGAGACCGTCGCTCTGCCAATTGAGCTACTGACCTGTAACGCTGTATCAGGCCGGCCATTATACCGGCCTGATCAAGTAAATCAACTACTTATTCAATAATTTTTGCTAC
>NZ_JBICKH010000010.1:0-82978 GCF_043103905.1 Pseudomonas sp. yb_2
AGCAACAGCAACAGCAACAGCAATAGCTACAGCAATAGGCAACGCTGGGGGAGGCACAGACAAAACCCTACAATCCGAGTAAAGTGCCGCCCCCGCCGTTTACAGCAAAAGGATCCCTTCCATGACACACCCTTTGGATATCGCCGTCGTCGGCGCCACCGGCAGCGTCGGTGAAGCCTTGGTGCAGATACTCGAAGAACTGGCATTCCCGGTTGCCACTCTGCACCTGCTGGCCAGCATGGAATCGGCGGGCAGCAGCGTGATGTTCGCTGGCAAGAAACTGAAGGTGCGCGAAGTCGACAGCTTCGACTTCGCCCAGGTCAAGCTGGCCTTCTTCGCCACCGGCGCCGCCGTCAGCCGCAGCTTTGCCGGCAAGGCGCTGCAGGCGGGCTGCACGGTCATCGACCTGTCCGGCGGCCTGGACGACGCCCTGGCCCTGGTGCCGGAAGCCAACGCCGAACGCCTGGCCAGCCTGTCGTTGCCAGCGCGTATCGTCAGCCCATGCTCGGCCGCAGTAGCCCTGGCCGTCGCGCTGGCGCCGCTCAAAGGCCTGCTGGACATCGAGCGGGTGCAAGTGATGGCCGCATTGGCGGTGTCTGCGCAAGGCCGTGAAGCGGTCAGCGAGCTCGCCCGGCAAACCGCCGAACTGCTCAATGCCCGCCCGCTGGAGTCGCGTTTCTTCGACCGCCAGGTGGCATTCAACCTGCTGGCCCAGGTCGGTGCTGCCGACGAGCAGGGCCATACTGCGCTGGAGCGCCGCCTGGTCAGCGAACTGCGCGTACTGCTGGGCCTGCCTGAACTGAAGATTTCCGTGAGCTGTGTTCAAGTCCCCGTGTTTTTCGGCGATAGCTTCAGTGTGGCCGTGCAAAGCCGTCGCCCGGTAGACCTGGCAGCGGTCAACCAGGCCCTGGAGGCAGCCGACAGCATCGAGCGGGTGGAAAACGATGATTATCCGACCCCGGTAGGTGACGCAGTGGGCCAAGACGTGGTCTATGTTGGACGTGTACGTCACGGTGTTGATGAAGACCAGCAACTCAATCTCTGGCTAACCACTGACAACGTGCGCAAAGGCGCCGCGCTCAATGCCGTGCAAGTGGCGCAATTGTTGATTAAACACATGCCGTAAAAGATACTGGCGAGCACTTTTGTCCTGCTCCGCATGCAGGTTTCGGGACGATTCATACAAGGGAAGAGGTCATGCTTCGAATTCGCAAACTGGTTCTGGCCATGGCTGCAGCATCCGCGCTGTCGTCTGGCATGGCGAATGCGCTGGGCCTGGGGGAGCTGACCCTGAAGTCGGCGCAGAATCAGCCACTGGACGCCGAGATCGAATTGCTCGACGTGCGCGACCTCAAAGCCGCCGAAGTGGCGCCGAGCCTGGCGCCACCGGAAGAGTTCAGCAAGGCCGGGGTGGCGTTTCCGACCTACCTCGAAGACCTGACCTTCACACCGGTGATCAACCCCAACGGCAAAAGTGTGCTGCGCGTGACCTCCAGTCAGCCGCTGCCAGGTCCGGTGGTCAAGTTCCTGGTGCAGGTGATGTGGCCGCAGGGCCGCCTGCTGCGTGACTATAGCGTGCTGCTCGACCAGGCCAAGGCACAGGGCGAACAGCCGGCGGCAGGCAATGTCACACCGGCCATCACCGGTGCCAGCAGCTACACCACCCAGCGTCGCGACACCTTGTGGCAGATTGCCGCGCGTAACACCCAGGGTGGATCGATCCAGCAGACCATGATCGCGATCCAGGCTTTGAACCCGGATGCCTTCATCGGCAACAACATCAACCAGCTGAAGGTTGGCCAGGTACTGCGCCTGCCCGACCAGCAGCAGATCCAGAGCATCGCCCAGGGCGAGGCGAACCGCGAGGTGGCCGAGCAGTATGCGGCCTGGCGTGAAGGCCGTCGCCTGGGACCGCGTGCCCGCCAGCTGGATGCCACTCGCCGTGGCGCCGCCGAGGCTGCACCGTCGCGTATCGCCCAGGGCGACAACCTGCGCCTGGTCAGCCCGGGCAACCAGGCCGGTGCAGGCCAGGCCAAGGCGTTGAATGACGAGCTGGCCATGGCCCAAGAAAGCCTGGACACCAGCCGTCGCGACAACGAAGAACTGAAAAGCCGCATGGCCGACCTGCAGAGCCAGCTGGACAAGCTGCAGCGCCTGATCGAGCTGAAGAACAACCAGTTGGCACGCCTGGAAGGCCAGGGCGCAGCCGCGTCGGCAGCGGCTGCCGATACCCCGGAGCAGCCCGTGGTCAATCCGGCACCTGCTGCTGCCGATACCGCACCCCAGCCTGTGCCGGACACCCAGCCAGCACCCGCCAGCCAGCCGAAGGGTGCGCTCGATTCGGTCCTGGGCAACCCGTGGCTTTTGGGGGTGATTGCCGGTTCCAGCATTCTGGTGCTGGCACTGCTGCTGTGGCTGCTGGCGCGCAAGCGCAAGGCCCAGCAGGAAGCCGAGAAGCACCTGCGCATGGCGCGGGCGCTGGAAGAAGAGCAGGGCGCAGGTTTCGACAGCGATACCGAGAGCTTCGACGGCGTCGAAGCCCCCGAGCCGGGTGTAACCCTGTCGCCGGCTGTGGTTGCCGCTTCGGCTGCAGCTGCCGTCGCTGCGGAAAAAGTGGCAGAACCGGTCGCCGAGGCAGCACCCGAGCCTGAACCACAAGCAGACCCGCACGCCGCGCTGCTGGCGCAAGTTGACCAATGCCTGGCCGAAGGCCGCCTTAATCGTGCTACCGAGCTGCTGGAGCCCGCCGTGGCCGCCGCGCCGGAGCGTGACGACCTGCGCCTGAAGCTGATGGACGTGTACGCCCGTCAGGGTGACCAGAGCGCGTTCGCTGAACAGGAGCGTCAGTTGCCGGCCAGCGAGCAGAACGTTGCTGAAGTCGCCAGCCTGAAAGAGCGTTACCCCGCCATGCTCGGCCTGGCCGCTGCCGGCCTGGGTGCGGCGGCGCTGGCTGCCGAAATGGATGAGCAGTACGTGCAAGAGCTGCTGCACGATGAGCCCGAAGCGCCAGTGGTTGCCGATGTGGTGCCTGACGAGTTGTCCGGGTTCGAGCCGCAAGAGCAGGTTGAGCCAGAGGTTGTCGCGCAAGCAGCGCCTGACGCTGAGCTGGACGCCTTCGATGATGTGCCAACGCTCGATGCAACGGACCTGGCCGAGCAGGATCTGGACAGCGCCTTCGACCTGAGCCTGGGTGAAGACCTGGCCGATCAAGACCCGCTGGCCGCGTCCGTGCTGGAAGAGCCGATCGCACAGGGGGGCGTACCCGACGAGCTGGTAATCGCTGAACCTGTGCTGGATGAGCCCGTACAGGAAGAAGCTCAGCCAGAAGAACAGCCCTTTGCCGTGGATGCCGAGCTGCAAGCCGACGCCGACGCTGATTTCGAGGCCATGCTGGCTCAGGCCGAGCCTCAGCCTGCCGTGGACCTGTCTGATTTCGACCTCGACGTCAGCGAGCCGGTTGCCCCGGCTGCCCCGGAGGCGCTGGAGCAAGATCCGCTGGATGTTGCGTCCGAACTGGCTGCCTTCGACAGCGAGCCGGAGTTTGACCCGGTCTCCGAGTTCGACCTGCCATCGGACTTCGACTTGTCCCTGTCGCTGGAAGACGATTCGCCGGCCGCAAAGAGCTTTGCCTCGGAGCTCAATGACGTCAACGCCGAGCTGGACAAGCTGTCGCAGAGCCTCGAAACGCCATCGCTGGAGCCGCATTTCACCAGTGAAGACGCGGTGGCGCAGCCAGAGCCCGAGCCTTTGGACGACCTGGACTTCGACTTCTTCTCCGGCAGTGACGAAGTCGCCACCAAGCTCGACCTGGCCCGTGCCTATATCGACATGGGTGACAGCCAGGGCGCGCGCGACATCCTCGACGAAGTGGTCAAGGATGGCGACGACAGCCAGCGTCAGGAAGCCGAGGACATGCTCTCCCGGCTGGTCTGATGCAAGCAGGTCAGGCCTCTTGGCGGGCTGACCGCGCCCGCGAAGAGGCCCGCGCATGCAGTGCGCAATCAGCGGCAGCCCTACGAGGCTGCCGTTGTCGTTATAATCCCCGCCATTCCGTACACCCCACAGGTTTCATGCTCTTGGACATCATCGACACCGCTACCGCCGAATCCGCGGCCGAAGGCTACTCCCGCATCGCCCTGGGCGTGGAATACAAAGGCGCGCGCTACCGCGGCTGGCAACGTCAGGCCAGCGGCGTGCCGAGTGTCCAGCAAGCCCTGGAGCAAGCGCTGTCCAAGGTCGCCAACGAGCCGATTTCGGTGGTCTGCGCCGGGCGTACCGACGCCGGCGTTCACGGCTGCGGGCAGGTCGTGCACTTCGATACCCGTGCCGTGCGTGACGAGCGCGCCTGGACCATGGGCACCAACTTCAACCTGCCGCACGACATCAGCGTGGTCTGGTCGCGGCCAATGCCGGCCGACTTTCATGCCCGCTTCAAGGCCTGCGCCCGGCGTTACCGCTATGTCATCTACAACGACCCGATTCGCCCGGCGCACCTGGCCGAAGAAGTGACCTGGAACCACCGTCCGCTGGACGTCGATCGCATGGCCGAGGCGGCGCAGTACCTGCTCGGTACCCACGACTTCAGCGCCTTCCGTGCCAGCCAGTGTCAGGCCAAGTCACCGATCAAGCACATCTACCACCTGCGTGTTACCCGCCATGGCCAGATGATCGTGCTGGACGTGCGTGCCACCGCCTTCCTGCACCACATGGTGCGTAACATTGCTGGTGTGCTGATGGCCATCGGCGCCGGCGAGCGTCCGGTTGCCTGGGCACGCGAGGTGCTGGAAGGGCGCAACCGCCGTGAAGGTGGGGTAACGGCCCACCCATACGGGCTTTACCTGGTGCAGGTGGAGTACCCCGAAGCGTTTGCGTTGCCCAAGCGTTACATCGGCCCACACTTTTTGAGTGGTTACGAGGCGTTGGCAGACTGACGAGCGAAAAGCCATTTGCTAACATCCGCCCTTTCGCCGCAACAATCAGGGTTCTTGTTCCATGAGCAATGTTCGCAGCAAGATCTGCGGGATTACCCGCATCGAAGACGCACTGGCCGCTGCCGAAGCGGGGGCCGATGCCATCGGCTTCGTCTTCTATGCCAAGAGCCCGCGGGCGGTGGACGTGCGCCAGGCGCGGGCGATCATTGCCGAGTTGCCGCCCTTCGTGACCACGGTCGGGCTGTTCGTCAATGCCTCGCGCTGCGAGCTGAACGAGATCCTCGAAGTGGTCCCGCTGGACCTGCTACAGTTTCACGGCGATGAAACCCCGCAGGACTGTGAAGGCTACCACCGCCCCTGGATCAAGGCCCTGCGTGTGCGCCCTGGCGATGACCTGGAGGCGGCCTGTCGGCTTTACGCGGGTGCCCGCGGCATTTTGCTCGACACCTATGTACCGGGCGTGCCAGGGGGAACCGGCGAGGCGTTCGACTGGTCATTGGTACCGGCGCGTCTTGGCAAGCCGATCATCCTTGCGGGCGGGCTGTCGGCCGATAACGTTGGCCAGGCCATTGCCCAGGTAAAGCCTTATGCGGTGGATGTCAGCGGTGGCGTGGAACAGGCCAAGGGCATCAAGGATGCGGCGAAGATCGAGGCCTTCATGCGTGCGGTGAAACAGGCTTGATGGCAGATGTGACGGCTGGCTGCGCGCCATCGTCCATAGCTTTCGCAGCCCTGCGGGCCGCATGCCAGCACCTGTGGCGGCAAAAAAACACATTAGCGGTGGAGTGGCGCGCTGGAAGCCCCGGCGGCCGGTCCACCATCGTTTCATAAAAGATTTTGAGCTCAAGGGCAGGGCAGGGCCGGTGACGCCGTCCCCCGCCTGCCAATACTGGAGAAAGAAAGCATGAGCAACTGGTTAGTCGACAAACTGATCCCTTCGATCATGCGTTCCGAGGTGAAAAAGAGCTCGGTGCCTGAGGGCCTGTGGCACAAGTGCCCGTCCTGCGAGGCCGTGCTGTATCGTCCGGAGCTGGAAAAGACCCTGGATGTCTGCCCCAAGTGCAATCACCACATGCGCATCGGCGCACGTGCGCGCATCGACATCTTCCTTGACGCCGAAGGCCGTGCCGAACTGGGCGCTGACCTGGAACCGGTCGACCGCCTGAAGTTCCGTGATGGCAAGAAGTACAAGGACCGCCTGACCGCTGCGCAGAAGCAGACTGGCGAAAAGGACGCGCTGATCTCCATGAGCGGCACCCTGATGGGCATGCCGATCGTGGTTAGCGCCTTTGAGTTCTCGTTCATGGGCGGCTCCATGGGTGCCATCGTCGGCGAGCGCTTCGTCCGTGCGGCCAACTATGCCCTGGAAAACCGCTGCCCAATGGTTTGCTTCTCCGCTTCGGGCGGTGCGCGCATGCAGGAAGCGCTGATCTCGCTGATGCAGATGGCCAAGACCTCTGCCGTGCTGGCGCGCCTGCGCGAAGAAGGCATCCCGTTCATCTCGGTACTGACCGACCCGGTGTATGGCGGTGTTTCCGCCAGCCTGGCGATGCTCGGCGACGTCATCGTCGGTGAGCCGAAGGCCCTGATTGGTTTCGCCGGTCCACGCGTGATCGAGCAGACCGTACGCGAGAAGCTGCCTGAAGGCTTCCAGCGCAGCGAGTTCCTGCTGGAGCACGGTGCCATCGACCTGATCATCTCCCGTGGCGAATTGCGCCCGCGTCTGGCCCGCCTGCTGGCGCAGATGACCGGTCAGCAAACGCCGGAAGAAGCGCGTGAGGCGGCTGCCGTCGCGTGATGAAACAACGATCCCTGGGCGAATGGCTCGCCTACCTCGAGCAGTTGCACCCCTCGGCCATCGACATGGGCCTGGAGCGGTCGCAGAAGGTGCTTGCCCGCTTGGCGCTGGGCAAGCTGGCGCCGCGCGTGGTGACGGTAACCGGCACCAACGGCAAGGGTTCGACCTGCGCCTTCGTGGCGTCGTTGCTGCGTGCCCAGGGGCTCAAGGTCGGTGTGTACAGTTCGCCGCACCTGCTACGTTACAACGAGCGGGTGGTGATCGATGGTCAAGAGGCCAGCGATGAGCGCCTGTGCGAAGCCTTCGCCGCCGTCGAGGTGGCGCGGGGCGATATTTCCCTGACCTACTTCGAGATGGGGACGTTGGCCGCGTTCTGGTTGTTCTACCAGTCGCAGCTCGATGCGGTGGTGCTGGAGGTGGGCCTGGGTGGCCGCCTGGATACCGTCAACGTAGTGGATGCCGACTTCGCCCTGGTGACCAGCATCGGTGTCGACCATGTTGATTACCTGGGTGATACCCGCGAGCTGGTGGCCTTCGAGAAGGCGGGCATCTTCCGCCCGGGCAAGCCGGCCCTGTGCGGTGATCTGGATCCGCCCGGGCCGTTGCTGGACAAGGCCGCCGAACTGGCCGCGCCACTGTTCCTGCGCGGTCGGGAATTCGACCTGGCCAGCGCCGATGGCTGCTGGAGCTGGCGTGGTACTGCCGCCGATGGCGCGCAGGTCGAGCTGCGTGACCTGCCTTTGCTTGACCTGCCCATGGAAAATGCCACGCTGGCCTTGCAGGCTTACCTGCTGATGGGGCTGCCGTGGAACGCGGCGCAAGTCCGCCAGGCGCTGCTGGATACCCGTATCACTGGGCGTCTCGACCTCCGTAATGTGAACTGGCAGGGCAAACCGGTAGCGTTGCTGCTGGATGTCGGGCACAACCCGCATGCGGCGCAGTACCTGGCCAGGCGCCTGGCGGCCCGGCCGCTGAAGGGGCGCCGCCTCGCGGTCTTTGGTCTGCTCGCCGACAAGGATCTGGAGGGCGTTATCGCGCCGCTGCAGGGCCTCATCGACGACTGGGCGGTGGCGCCGCTGGATACCCCGCGCAGTCGCCCGGCCGCAGAGCTGGCCTCGTCCTTGGCGAACCTCGGTGCCACGGTGAAGTCTTATGTCAGCGTCGACGCCGCCCTTGAAGGGCAATGTGCGCAGGCGACGGCGGATGATCAGATCCTGCTGTTCGGTTCGTTTTTCTGTGTCGCCCAGGCGCTGGAATGGCTGGAGCGGCACGCCCAGGAGGGTGGAATAGATGGCTGTGCTGGATAAAGGGATGAAACAGCGCATGGTGGGTGCGCTGGTGCTGGTGGCGCTGGCGGTTATCTTCCTGCCGATGCTGTTTACCCGCCAGGACGAGATGCGCCAGGTGCACGTCGAAGCCCCGCAGGCACCGGCCATGCCCAGCCTGCCGGAAGTGAAGGTGGAGCCGGTTGCCGTGCCGGAGCCACAGGTTATTGCGCAGGAGGCGCAGCAGGCGCCGGTGGTGATCGACGAGGCCACTGCGCCGGCGAGTACACCCAGCCAGCCAATCACCCCGTCGCCACAGACCCAGGCTCAGGTTCAGCCACCCAAGCCCCAGGCGCCCGCGCCCAGGGTGGAGGCCAAAGCTGCTGCAACACCAGCACCTGCCGCGCCATCGAAGATCGACGCCAATGGCCTGCCCGTCAGTTGGTCGATCCAGCTGGCCAGTCTGTCCAACCGCGCAGGAGCCGAAAAGCTGCAGCAAACCCTGCGTAGCCAGGGTTACAACGCCTATATCCGTACGGCGGGTGGCATGAACCGCGTTTACGTGGGGCCGTTGATCGAGCGCGCCGAGGCCGAGCGCGTGCGTGACGCCATCAACCGTCAGAACAGCCTCAAGGGCTTCGTGGTGCGCTTCCAGCCTGAGCGCAGCTGATTCCCCGGGGCGGCTAGGCCGCCCATTCGCGGGTGAGCCCGCGCCTGCAGGTACAGCGCCGCTGCAAGGCTCACCCAGAACCTGTCGGGGCGGGTTTGCCTGCCAATGGCCCAACACCAATCCAGCTGACATTCCGCTTACTCCCGGCCCTCTGCTCTGGTAAAATGCGCCGCCTCAAACGTCTGCAGGCAACACCGTGGCATTTACCTTGGTTGATTGGGCGATCATCGCGATCATCGCCGTCTCCACACTGATCAGTCTCAAGCGCGGCTTCGTCAAGGAGGCCTTGTCCTTGCTCATCTGGATCATTGCCGGTGCGGTTGCCTGGATGTTCGGCGGTTCGCTCTCGGTGTATCTTGAGAGCTATATCCAGACGCCATCGATGCGCATCATCGCTGGCTGCGCCATTCTTTTCGTCGCCACCTTGCTGGTGGGGGCCATGGTCAACTTCCTTGTCGGTGAGCTGATCCGCGTGACCGGGCTGTCCGGCACCGATCGTTTCCTGGGCATGGCCTTTGGCGCTGCGCGCGGGGCCTTGCTGGTAGTGGTGGCCATAGGCCTGATCAGCCTGGGGCCGGTTCAACAAGACACCTGGTGGCAGGAATCACGCCTGATACCACAATTTCTCTTGGTCGCCGACTGGTCGAAAAACCTGATTCTGGGTTTCACCGACCAATGGACGCCCAGTGGGCTGATCAGCACTCCGGCTGATCTTCCGTTCAAGGAACAGTTGCTCGGGCCGTCCAAGCCCTGAGCGCTATTCACTCAAGTTTCATCAAAGTAGGGGTTGCGTCGCATGTGTGGCATCGTCGGTATCGTCGGTAAGTCGAACGTCAATCAGGCGCTGTATGACGCGCTTACGGTCCTCCAGCACCGCGGCCAGGACGCTGCCGGTATCGTGACCAGCCATGACGGCCGGTTGTTCCTGCGCAAGGATAATGGCCTGGTGCGCGACGTGTTCCAGCAGCGCCACATGCAGCGCCTGGTTGGCAACATCGGTATCGGCCACGTGCGCTACCCGACTGCGGGCAGCTCGACCTCGGCCGAGGCCCAGCCGTTCTACGTCAACTCGCCTTACGGCATCACCCTGGCTCACAACGGCAACCTGACCAATGTCGAGCAGTTGGCCAAGGAGATCTACGAGTCCGACCTGCGCCACGTCAACACCAACTCCGACTCGGAAGTGCTGCTGAACGTGTTCGCCCATGAGCTGGCAGTGCGCGGCAAGCTGCAGCCGACCGAAGAAGACGTGTTCGCTGCGGTCTCCCATGTGCACAGCCGCTGCGTTGGCGGTTACGCCGTGGTGGCCATGATCACCGGCTACGGCATCGTCGGTTTCCGCGACCCCCATGGCATTCGCCCGGTGGTGTTCGGTCAGCGTCACACCGACGAAGGTGTGGAATACATGATCGCCTCGGAAAGCGTCGCCCTGGACGTGCTCGGCTTCACCCTGATCCGCGACCTGGCGCCGGGCGAAGCGGTGTACATCACCGAAGAAGGCCAGTTGTTCACCAAGCAGTGCGCCGAATCGCCAAAGTTGCAGCCGTGCATCTTCGAGCACGTCTACCTGGCGCGTCCGGACTCGATCATCGATGGGGTCTCGGTGTACAAGGCGCGTCTGCGCATGGGTGAAAAGCTGGCCGACAAGATCATGCGCGAGCGCCCCGATCATGATATCGACGTGGTCATCCCGATCCCGGATACCAGTCGTACTGCCGCGCTGGAACTGGCCAACCGGTTGGGCGTCAAGTTCCGCGAAGGTTTCGTCAAGAACCGTTACATCGGCCGTACCTTCATCATGCCCGGCCAGGCCGCGCGCAAGAAGTCGGTGCGTCAGAAGCTCAACGCCATCGAGCTGGAGTTCCGCGGCAAGAATGTGATGCTGGTGGACGACTCGATCGTGCGCGGCACCACCTGCAAGCAGATCATCCAGATGGCCCGCGAAGCCGGCGCCAAGAATGTATACTTCTGCTCCGCAGCGCCTGCAGTACGCTACCCCAACGTCTACGGCATCGACATGCCGAGTGTTCACGAACTGATCGCCCACAACCGCACCACCGAACAGGTGGGTGAGTTGATTGGCGCCGATTGGCTGGTCTATCAGGACCTGCCAGACCTGATCGACTCGGTCGGCGGCGGCAAGATCAAGATCGAGCAGTTCGATTGTGCGGTGTTCAACGGCGAGTACGTCACTGGCGATATCGACGAAGCCTACCTCGACCGCATCGAGCAGGCCCGTAACGACTTGGCCAAGGTCAAGAACCAGGCCGTCAGCGCGATCATCGACCTTTACAACAACTGATTTTGGGAGCGACGGCATGACGGATCAATGGGATGCCGGGCGACTGGACAGTGACCTCGAGGGTGTCGGTTTCGACACCCTGGCGGTACGCGCTGGCCAAAACCGTACCCCGGAAGGCGAGCACAGCGAAGCGCTGTTCCTGACCTCCAGCTATGTGTTCCGCACGGCAGCCGATGCTGCTGCGCGCTTTGCCGGCGAAACGCCGGGCAACGTCTACTCGCGCTACACCAACCCGTCGGTGCGTGCCTTTGAGGAGCGCCTGGCGGCCATGGAAGGTGCCGAACAGGCCGTGGGTACGTCCACCGGCATGGCGGCGATCCTGGCCGTGGTCATGTCGCTGTGCAGCGCCGGTGACCATGTGCTGGTGTCGCAGAGCGTATTCGGCTCCACCATCAGCCTGTTCGAGAAGTACTTCAAGCGCTTTGGTGTAGAAGTGGACTACGTGCCACTGGTCGACCTCACCGGTTGGGAAAAGGCCATCAAGGCCAACACCAAGCTGCTGATCGTCGAATCGCCCTCCAACCCGCTGGCCGAGTTGGTCGATATCACCGCGCTCAGCGAAATCGCCCATGCTCAGGGTGCCATGCTGGTGGTGGACAACTGTTTCAGTACCCCGGCGTTGCAGCAGCCGCTGAAGCTGGGTGCCGACATTGTGTTCCACTCGGCCACCAAGTTCATCGACGGCCAGGGCCGCTGCATGGGCGGTGTGGTTGCCGGCCGTACTGAGCAAATGAAAGAAGTGGTGGGTTTCCTGCGAACCGCAGGTCCAACCCTCAGCCCGTTCAACGCCTGGATCTTCACCAAGGGCCTGGAAACGCTGCGCCTGCGTATGCGTGCGCACTGCGAAAGCGCTCAGGCCCTGGCCGAATGGCTGGAGCAGCAGGACGGCGTGGAGAAGGTGCATTACGCCGGCCTGCCCAGCCACCCGCAGCACGAACTGGCCAAGCGCCAGATGAGCGGTTTTGGTGCAGTGGTCAGCTTTGAAGTCAAGGGGGGCAAAGAGGGCGCCTGGCGTTTCATCGACGCTACCCGAGTGATTTCCATCACGACCAACCTGGGTGACAGCAAAACCACCATCGCTCATCCGGCGACCACCTCACACGGTCGTCTGTCGCCGCAGGAGCGTGAAGCGGCTGGTATCCGCGACAGCCTGATCCGTGTTGCCGTGGGTCTGGAAGACGTGGCTGACCTGCAGGCTGACCTGGCGCGCGGGCTGGCGGCATTGTGATCGAAATCAGCGGCAGCACCCCGGGCCACAATGGCCGGGTAGCCTTGGTCACGGGCGCCGCCCGCGGCATCGGTCTGGGCATTGCCGCATGGCTGATCTGCGAAGGCTGGCAAGTGGTGCTGAGTGATCTGGACCGCCAGCGTGGTACCAAAGTGGCCAAGGCGTTGGGCGACAACGCCTGGTTCATCACCATGGACGTTGCCGACGAGGCCCAGGTCAGTGCCGGAGTGTCCGAAGTGCTCGGGCAGTTCGGCCGGCTGGACGCGCTGGTGTGCAATGCGGCCATTGCCAACCCGCACAACCAGACGCTGGAAAGCCTGAGCCTGGCACAATGGAACCGGGTGCTGGGGGTCAACCTCAGCGGCCCCATGCTGCTGGCCAAGCATTGTGCGCCGTACCTGCGTGCGCACAATGGCGCGATCGTCAACCTGACCTCTACCCGTGCTCGGCAGTCCGAACCCGACACCGAGGCTTACGCGGCAAGCAAGGGCGGCCTGGTGGCTTTGACCCATGCCCTGGCCATGAGCCTGGGCCCGGAGATTCGCGTCAATGCGGTGAGCCCGGGCTGGATCGATGCCCGTGATCCGTCGCAGCGCCGTGCCGAGCCGTTGAGCGAAGCTGACCATGCCCAGCATCCAACGGGCAGGGTAGGGACCGTGGAAGATGTCGCGGCCATGGTTGCCTGGTTGCTGTCACGCCAGGCGGCATTTGTCACCGGCCAGGAGTTTGTGGTCGATGGCGGCATGACCCGCAAGATGATCTATACCTGAGCACCTTGTTTAAACTGCGCCGGCCTCTTCGCGGGTAAACCCGCTCCAACAACGGTTAATGTCCGACTGTAGGAGCGGGTTTACCCGCGAAGAGGCCGGCACAGGCAATAACCTCACGTTGCCTTTTTGAAAAAAATTCAATGGGGCTATTGACTTAGCTTCGCCACCTGCGTAAATTTCGCGGCCTCAGCGAAGCAAACGCAACAAGCAACATCGCGAGGGTGATTAGCTCAGCCGGGAGAGCATCTGCCTTACAAGCAGAGGGTCGGCGGTTCGATCCCGTCATCACCCACCACTTCCTGAGATGTTCCTGGAGCTTCGGGTTCGCAAGAAGCCGATAGCCAGAGAGGAACGCACTGCGCAGCGGTAGTTCAGTCGGTTAGAATACCGGCCTGTCACGCCGGGGGTCGCGGGTTCGAGTCCCGTCCGCTGCGCCATTTTTCAGTAACAGATGGGTGCCTGGCACCGGTCTGAAGCCACAAGGCACATGCCTTGGGCTGATCCCAGTTTCAATCGGGCGCAAGCCTGAACGATACGCAGCGGTAGTTCAGTCGGTTAGAATACCGGCCTGTCACGCCGGGGGTCGCGGGTTCGAGTCCCGTCCGCTGCGCCATCTTCGTTTCAAGGTCCCTAGAACACCTTGAAGCAAACACAAGAGAAGCGATCGCGTTATCGCTTTTTTTGTGCCTGCCCTGAGGCCATCGCGCCGGAAGGGTAGACCCAGGTTTCAATCGGGCGCAAGCCTGAATGATACGCAGCGGTAGTTCAGTCGGTTAGAATACCGGCCTGTCACGCCGGGGGTCGCGGGTTCGAGTCCCGTCCGCTGCGCCATCTTCGCTTCAAGGCCCCATGAACGCCTTGACGCAACGTTAAAGCGACCTTCGGGTCGCTTTTTTCGTTGGTGCGCCTGACAAGTGCCTGCCTTTACCCAGATTTGCACCAACCTGACAGATTCTTCACCGACCAGCGGTTCCTGTGCCTGCCTGCTGTGTTGCACAATAGGCACTTTCCCGACATACCCGGAATTCGCAATGACCAGATCTTCCGTCTTTGGTGCGCTCGGGCTGGCCCTGGTGCTGGCGGGCGTGACCGGTTGTTCCTCAAAAAAAGCGGCCGTCTACGAGCACGAGAACTTCGATGACTCGGGTACCTTCTCGCGCAGCTTTCCGGTGAGCGATGCCGGCTCTTGCGAGGCCGCCCGGCGTGCTTTGCTCAGCCAGGGGTACATCATCACCAGCAGCGGCGCCAACCAGGTGGTGGGTAACAAGAGCTTTCAGCAAAACAGCGAGAACCACCTGCAGATCAGCTTCAATGTCACCTGTGCACCGGACGTGAGCGACGATCAGCGCTCGACCATGTTCGCCAACGCCCTCCAGGACCGCTATGCGCTGAAAAAGTCCAACACCTCCGCCAGCCTGGGTGTGGGGGTGCTGGGTTCGGTGTCAATGCCGATCGGCTCCAGTGACGACTCGATGGTCAAGGTAGCTAGCGAGACGGTGACCGCGGCGCAGTTCTATGACCGCTATTTTGCCTTGGTGGAGAGTTACCTGCCCAAGCCGAAGAAGGTCGAAAAGGCCA
The DNA here is from genome assembly GCF_043103905.1 of Pseudomonas sp. yb_2. Classification (NCBI taxonomy): domain Bacteria; kingdom Pseudomonadati; phylum Pseudomonadota; class Gammaproteobacteria; order Pseudomonadales; family Pseudomonadaceae; genus Pseudomonas; species Pseudomonas sp. yb_2. The sequence goes on from NZ_JBICKH010000010.1 coordinate 14,543, forward strand.
AGGTCGAGGCGCCCAAGGTGGAAAAGCCGGCGGTGGACCTGGGGCTGCCGGAGCAGGCGGCGGCGAACCCGGTGGCGCCGGCCCCGGCAGCTGCGCCGTTGGTTGACGCGGCGCCTGCACCTGCGCCGTTGGTTGACGCGACGCCTGCACCTGCGGGGGTAGCCCCGGCCAGCGAGGCGCCAGCGGCGCCGGTGGTGGATGACAGCCAGGGTTCGCAGCCTGTGGCCCCGCCGGCCGAAGCTGCACCCATTCAGGTGCAGCAGGATGCCCAGCCGGCCGAGGCCGCCGCCCCCTCCCTTTGATGGGTCGCCTGAACCGACCCTTTCGCCGGCAGCCCGCGAAAGGGCCGGTTCAGGCTGTAAACATCCCCTGTTACAGACGCCCCGCGATAACTTTCTGAACACCTGCTACGTTTACCACTCATAAGCTTGTCATCATCCCTTCATCCCACCTGCTTAGGCTGAAGGCGATACCTACAAAGGCAAAATGAGCAAAGAGGACGCAGGGCAATGGATGAATACCAGGAAGAACTACTCGAAACCCAGGCTTACGAACTGGACACCCCGGAACCGGCCGACGACGCCACCGAACTCTAGCTCGGCTGCCGCTGGCTGCGGCGGAACTCCCCCGGCGTGAGGCCCGTCCAGCGCTTGAATGCGCGCTGGAAGGCCTCGGCCGAAGCAAACCCCAACAGATAGGCAATCTCGCCAAAGGCCAGCGCCGTGTCACGGATGTAGGTCTCGGCCAGGTCGCGCCGGGTTTCGTTGAGCAGGTCGCGAAAGCGCGTGCCTTCCTCCGCGAGCTTGCGGCGCAAGGTCCAGCTTGGTAGCTGCAAGTGCAGCGCCACTTCTTCCAGGTCCGGTTCACGGCCGCCATTGAGCAGCGGGCCCAGCAGGTGGGTGATGCGCTCACCCAGACTGCGCACCCGCGTGCGCTGCAGCAGCTCTGCTTCGCACAACTGCAACAGGTGCTGCCAGGTACTCGGGCAATGCCCGGGGTTGGCCAGTTGCAAGGTAGCGCGGCTCAGACGCAGCTGATTGCCGTCGGCGGCGAACTGCACAGGCGTGCTGCAAAGCGGTTGATAGCGCGCGGCATAGGAGGGCGCGGCAAACTCGATCTCCAGGCGTTCGGCCTGCACCGGGGTGCCGGCCAGCTCGGCCAACTGGGCCAGCCAGCCGGCCAGCAGTGAGTCGACCACAAAGCGGTTGTAGTCGTTATAGGGGCTGATGGAATAGAAGCGCAGCCAGGCGCCCTGGGCATCTTCCTCAAAGCTGGAATGGCCGCGGTAGTTGGCCGCGTAAAGCGGCTCGAAACGCAGCAGGGTACGCGCGGCCTCGCCCAGGGTGGGGGCCTGGGCCGCAGTGACCCCGGCCAGGCCCGTATGCGCCAGCCGGCTGAGGCGCCCCATACGCAGACCTAAAGCGGCCTCACCGCTCATTTCGATGGCTGCGTGGCCCAGGTGCATGTAGCGGGGTATGGACAGGCGTGCGCCGGCTTCGCTCAGGCGGGTCGCGTCCAGGCCGTAGCGGCGCAGCAATGGTTCAGGGTCGTGGCCCAGCTCGCGCAGGGCTTCGCTCAAAGGCTGGACAAAACCAACCGACAGTTCGCCCAGGCGCACGCGGGGGCGGGCCATGGGTTTACAACCACACATTCAACAGGCGGGCGCCTGGGCTGGGGGGGCCGGCGAGCAACGCTCCCGACTGGCGAGCAAAGCCCTGGCCATCGCTGCCCTGTTCCCAGAACTGCCCGCGCATGAACACGCTCATGCTGCTGATGCCGGTTCCGGCCACTTCGGTCAGGCGTTGCCAAGCCGTCTGTTCACTGACTTCGCCGCGCTGCAAGGCCAGCCCGGCGCTGGCATCCTGATGGCGATTTCCCCGCCAGGGTGCTTGCCAACTGCCCTTGCCACTGAGAAACGCCGGGTTGGCGACCAGTTGTACGGCTTGTTCAGTCAGTTGCTGGTGGTTTTCCGGGTACCAGCTGTCACTGCCCACCAGTATCCCGAGGCGCCCGGCCGGGGTCTGCACGACCTGCAGCGGGTGCTGGCGGCCGTGGTGGACGTAGCGGCGCATTTCACTGTCGGGATATTGCTGGCGCTGGGGCTGCCCCAGTAGCGAGCCGTCTCCGGCAAACACCACACTGCTGTTGAACAGCGGGCCACGGCCGGTATGCAGTACGCCTTGTTTCACATAAGGTTCGGGCAGCACGATCGAACCGGCCACCAAGGTGACGCCAAATTCCCTGGCCAGGCCGCCGAACAGCTGCTGGTAGTCTGCGGCCATCTGCTCGGCCTTCATGCGCAAGTGCGCATCGGCGCGCCAGTCGTCGCCGTCAGCGCCAAGAACCGCGAGGCCATAGCGCAGCGGGTTGCTCAGTTCCAGCCATTGTCGGGCTTCGTGGCTTTGGGTGACTTGATACAGCTCGTTCTTCTCTCCGCGCGCCCACAGCCAGGTACCGATGTGTTCCGGCAGCACCACCACGGTGCGCGGGTTCACCAGGCCTTGGGCGCGGGCTTGCTCCAGATAGGCTGCGAGCTTGCGGTGCAGGCGTTGCAGGTTTTGATAGTCGCCGGGGTACAGCAGTGGTTCGACACCGAGCAGGTTGCCGTGCTCGCCCGGTACGCCATGGTTAAGCGCCAGTTCGATGCGCAGGTCGGACAGGTAGTGGCCTTCCGGGCGCTGTTGGGTCCAGAAGCCATAGCCGCAGAGGGCGGCGATCATCACCAGCGCCAGGGCGCTTGCCAGGAGTTTTCGCATCAAGCGTGGGTATTCGCTAAAAGTGGAGTGGCCATACGGAGCGATGCAGCCGCAATCTCGCGCCTTGTGATCGGTTTGAGCAGCGCACTGCATGGATCCATGCACAATCGACTTTTGATCATACCAAAGGAATGGCGATGGGCGTGCAACGAACCCCGGGCGTTGAGCCCGGGGTTGTGTTGGCAGGGTCAGGCGGCCAGCGTCGCCAGGGCGAGACGTTTGTCCTGGATGCAGAATTTCTCGAGCAACTTCAGCGAGCCACCGAATATCAGGGCACCGGAGTAGGTGATGTCGGTCAGGACAAAGGCATCCGGTTCACTGAATGGCCATTTGACCTGGTTCGCCGCCACTTTGACCATGGGCGCTATGGACGGAATGTTGTTGGTTACCCCACCCGCCACCACGCGCTCGATGATCACGTGGATGACGATGCTGACAATGGCCACCACCAACGCTGCGATGATGCCGACGATCAACGCCATCACCTTGCCGCCCACGCCACCCGCCACGGCGGTGGCCACGGCGGCAATTGCGCCCAGGATGGCTTCGGTGATGACCACCCAGGTGGCGATGTCTGTCGTGTTTTGGACATCCGGGTCTCCGACCATGGCATATACCATCACCTGTTCGCCCTTGTCGTTGACGCCCAGTTGCAGCGTCTGCTTGGTGACGATACGGGTATAGGCCACGACACCCGGTGAGATATCGGTGCGTACCTTGCATTCGGTGCGGATATAGGACTCGTCGAAGTTGATATCGAACTTTTCGGCCACGGGGTGATAGGTGATGGCTCCAAACTTGACGCTATCGAGCTTCAGGTCGTTGGCAGTGATGGACGTGCCCGCTGCATCCAGGGTGAAGTTGGCCTCGGTGGTACCCTCGAAGATGAACGGCAATGCCGCCAGCAACTGGTACTTGACGAAGATCTCCCGGCTGATGAGGAAGTTGGCATTGTTGTCCGCAGCCAGCATCACGGCAGGCAACTGGTTCGGCAATCCCGTGGAGTCACGCTCGTTGGTCATGGCCAGCACCCCGAAGATGCTGCTTTCCTCACTGTTCTTGTCGGTATAGGCATAGCTCATGGAGGTGGCCCGCAGCCATTTGAATTCCTCGCTTTCCTTGCCCATGTTGTTGATCAGTACGGTACTGAACAGGGTGTCGAACTTCTTCAGGTTCTCGGGCTGGTTCAGCCAGTCTTCGAGTACGCCGCGCATCACGCTCTGGTCAATGCCGCTCAAGACGTTGTTCGGGTCCCTCAGGGCAATCACCGCCGCGATCGGGTCATCCGGGTCCGTTGCCTGGGTGTTGACTTGCAGTTCATACGTGCCGTCTGAAGCCGATACTGGATTGGGCGCCGGGAAGTAGCTGAGCTTGACGTAGACATCCGCAGACATTCCCTGGACCTGGTAGGTTTTGCCGTTCAGGCCCTTGTATGTCCCTGAGCCGAAGGGGATGCGTACCTTGACGTTGCGCCCGTCGCCGCCGGTGGTAATCGACCAGGCGTCGAAGTCGGCCTTGAGCGAGAAGCTGTCGACCCCGGCGTCTATGCTGGCGGGGTAGGTTTTTTCCAGGGCGATGCGCTGGTTGAGCGCAGAGACCCGGCAGATGCTCACGGTATCCCAGCCATTGGTCGTGACCGTACTGGCCAGTGTTCCGGCATTGGTCAGTAGCTGCGCGGCGCGCAAGGTGTCTTCGGAACTGTGTACAAGCGCCGCGTTGCGGTACAGGGGCGATTCGCGCAGGGTCTGGCGCGCGGTTTCATTGAGGTGATCGAGGCGCAGCGAGATGGGTTGGGCAAACCCGGACAGCATGACCTTGCTTTCATTGCTCATGATACGGCTCCTTGTGTTGGTGGGGTCACACGTAGTTGATGACAAGGGCCTCGGCGAGGTAGCTCGACGAAGCGGTATGCGTGTCGTTGCTCCAGGACACGCAATCGATGGTGTCGGCCTTGACCGAGCCGCCACGCGCGGCGATGGCGCTGATCAGGTCATCGGAGATCACAGCGGCGACGATGTGGGTGATCAGGCTGACGATGGGCGAGAGCCAGGCCAGGTACCAGGGAATATGCACTTCCTTTCTGAAGTCGGACGATTGCTTGACGAAGTTGATGGTGTTGCCATCGAGCACCAGCTTCATCCTCAGCCAGCCGTTCCACTTCATGTCGATACCTGCGTGCAGGTCACAGTCGCCCTTATAGTCGACGGTGATGAAGTCACCGAGCATTCGTGCAGGGTTGCAACCGGCGAAGACAACGGGGGTGTACCAGATCGCCCCTGATTTGATGGCCTTCATGCGCAAGGTCGGTATGTTGACCATTTGCGTATTGTCGAAGCGGTAGTCCTGCGCCGTGGCCCCCTGGTAAAGCTGAAGCAGCCCGGGCAGTACCAGATGCTCCAGGACCATGCGTGGAGAAAGCACATAGCTCGACTGTCCACCCTGGCTGATACCCGACACATCGATATCCAGTGGCAGCCCACTGATGTCGCGTTCGGTACATACGGCCATGATCGCCAGGAAACCTGAATCGAGGTACGCATAGGTACATTTTCGCGGTCTGGCCCATTCCGGGGCAGTGGCTTTGCTGAAGTTGATGGTCGCGAAGGTATGGGTGAACTGTAGGGGATGCTCGACCAGGTAGTTGCAGATGCAGTCCAACACCACGGAGGCGAAAGGACCTAGCGAACCGTCGGGGTCTTGCAGGGTGATGCCGCGCAGCCAGCCGCCTTCGTCGCCCTGCAGGGGTTGAGTGGCTCCGGCCTTGTGCAGGAAGGCCGACTTCAACTGCACCTGGCCGTTGCCTTGTGGCAACAGCGACAGGGTGACCTCGATGATGGCAACCGCGCCGGCCAGCGAGCGGCTGGTGCCACTGGCCTCGAAAAAACCTGAGCGTATAGGCATGCGCAGGCGCAGCAAGCGACCGCCGCCACCGTTGATGACCGACCAGCAGTCGAACACCCCGTGGCAGGCGTAGCCTTCATCCGAGGTGTAGGAAAATTCGTGGTCGAGGCTGTTCCAGCTGGCTGCCAGGTCACTGTTCACGCTGTCCTGGCGAACGATGCTGATGGTGTCCCATCCTTTTGTCAGCATGAGCGAACCCTCCGGGCGCACTGAGTAGGCGCCACGTTCCATGGGTGGATGATCAAACGTGCTTGAAGAGTCTGGCAGAGCCGCGTTGTCTGGCAAATGCGCGGGGAGACTGTTTGGCGATCAAGCCAGGCGAACCTTATAGCGCTGAAGTTCTGGAGCCTTCCCGACAGTCGCTGCCTCTGCTGTTCATCACGATCATTAACTTGTCAGTTTTGATCATTGAGGCAATTCAAACGGCTGTTTAATGTCGCAGGCAGACAAACGACGGGGCCCGCCACCCAGTGAGGTGCCCGCATTCCGTGATCACGCCATCAGGGGACCTTTCCATGGCCGCCGACCGCTACCCGCACCTGCTTGCTCCGCTGGACCTGGGCTTTACCACCTTGCGCAACCGCACCCTGATGGGCTCGATGCACACCGGCCTCGAAGAGCGCCCAGGCGGCTTCGAGCGCATGGCCGCGTACTTTGCCGAGCGCGCCCGCGGTGGCGTTGGCCTGATGGTCACTGGCGGCATTGCGCCCAACGATGAAGGCGGGGTGTATTCCGGTGCGGCAAAGCTCAGCACCGAGGAAGAGGCCGACAAGCACCGCATCGTCACCGAGGCGGTGCACGCCGCCGGTGGCAAGATCTGCTTGCAGATCCTGCACGCCGGGCGCTACGCCTACAGCCCACGGCAGGTGGCACCTAGCGCGATCCAGGCGCCGATCAACCCGTTCAAGCCCAAAGAGCTGGATGAGGCGGGCATCGAGAAGCAGATCGCCGACTTCGTCAACTGCGCGGTACTGGCTCAGCGTGCAGGTTACGACGGCGTCGAAATCATGGGTTCGGAAGGCTACTTCATCAACCAGTTCCTCGCCGCGCACACCAACCACCGCACCGACCGCTGGGGCGGCAGTTATGAAAACCGCATGCGCCTGGCAGTGGAAATCGTCAGCCGGGTACGCGGTGCGGTAGGGCCTAACTTCATCATCATCTTCCGCCTGTCGATGCTCGACCTGGTCGAGGGGGGCAGCAGCTGGGACGAGATCGAGCTGCTGGCCAAGGCTATCGAGCAGGCCGGCGCGACCTTGATCAACACCGGAATCGGCTGGCACGAGGCGCGCATTCCGACCATCGCCACCAAGGTGCCGCGTGCGGCCTTCAGCAAAGTCACCGCCAAGTTGCGCGGCGTGGTGAGCATTCCGCTGATCACCACCAACCGCATCAACACCCCGGAAGTGGCCGAGGCAGTGCTGGCCGAGGGCGATGCGGACATGGTCTCGATGGCCCGACCGTTTCTCGCCGACCCGGACTTCGTCAACAAGGCCGCTGCCGGTCGTGCGGATGAAATCAACACCTGCATCGGCTGCAACCAGGCCTGCCTGGACCATACCTTCGGCGGCAAGCTGACCAGTTGCCTGGTCAACCCGCGGGCCTGCCACGAGACCGAACTCAACTACCTGCCTGTACGTACGGTGAAGCGCATTGCCGTGGTCGGCGCCGGCCCGGCTGGCCTGGCGGCGGCCACCGTGGCGGCCGAGCGGGGCCACGCGGTGACACTGTTTGACGCCGCCAGCGAAATCGGTGGCCAGTTCAACGTGGCCAAGCGGGTGCCGGGCAAGGAAGAATTCTTCGAAACGCTGCGTTACTTCCGCAACAAGGTCAAAAGCACGGGCGTCGACCTGCGCCTGAATACCCGCGTGGATGTGCAGGCACTGGTGGGCGGCGGCTTTGATGAAGTCATCCTGGCTACCGGCATCGCCCCGCGTACCCCGGACATCGCGGGCGTGGAGCATGCCAAGGTGCTCAGCTACCTGGACGTGCTGCTCGAGCGCAAGCCTGTGGGCAGGTCGGTGGCCGTGATTGGCGCGGGAGGTATCGGCTTCGATGTGTCCGAGTACCTGGTGCATCAGGGCGTGGCCACCAGTCAGGACCGAGCGGCATTCTGGAAAGAGTGGGGCATCGATACCCATCTTCAGGCGCGAGGTGGTGTGGCCGGGATCAAGGCCGAGCCGCATGCTCCGGCGCGGCAGGTGTACCTGTTGCAGCGCAAGAAATCCAAGGTGGGCGACGGGCTCGGCAAGACGACCGGCTGGATTCACCGCACCGGGTTGAAGAACAAGGGGGTGCAGATGCTTAACAGTGCCGAGTATCTGGGTATCGACGATGCCGGCCTGCACATTCGTGTGGACGGCGGCGAGCCGCAGGTGCTGGCGGTGGATAACGTGGTGATCTGTGCCGGGCAAGATCCGCTGCGCGAGCTGCAGGAAGGGCTGGTGGCGGCGGGGCAGTCGGTGCACCTGATCGGCGGCGCGGATGTGGCGGCCGAGCTGGATGCCAAGCGGGCGATCAACCAAGGCTCGCGGTTGGCGGCTGAGCTCTGAGGCCGTTGGGGCTACGTGAACCCGAAACCTGTGGGAGCGGGCATGCCCGCGAATTCGATGGCGGTGGCAACGGTGAACGGCGGGTGGAGATTGGCCAGCAGGTCCGGCCCTTTCGCGGGTGAACCCGCTCCTACGACGGTCTGTACCGGGCCGTCGATGCCTGTGTCGAACCACTGATGCGCGTCCACCCTGGCACTGTGATGCCTCGGCGGGGGCAGGTCATCGATTATAAGCGCTTGCGGGATTACCCTGTAAACTGCGATCCATGCATGTATTCGACCTCCCCCCAGCCCCCCTGCAGTTTCTGGACTTGCCCTGGCTGCGGCAAGCCCAGGTCCAGGCCGCCATTCTGCGCCTGGACCTGATCGACCCGCTGATCAGCGGCAACAAGTGGTTCAAACTACGCCACCACCTGCAACAGGCCGGCGCCAGCAATGCTCCAGGCCTGATCAGCCTCGGCGGTAACCATTCCAACCATCTGCACGCCTTGGCCGCTGCCGGCAAGCGCTTCGGCTTCGCCACCGTCGGCCTGTTACGCGGCCATGCCCAGGACACGCCAACCGTGCGTGACCTGCAGGCGCTGGGCATGGAACTGCATTGGCTAGGCTACGGCGGCTACCGTGCACGCAACGAACCCGGCTTCTGGGAACCTTGGCAAGCGCGCTACCCAGGCTGGCACTGTATCCCCGAAGGGGGCGGCGGGCTGGCCGGTGCGCAGGGCTGCGCGCTGATCATGCAGCAGGCGCGCGCGCAGATCGCGGGATTGGGCTGGTCGGACCATGACGCCTGGTGGCTGGCTGCCGGAACGGGGACTACCTTGGCCGGCCTTGTACTGGCCGAGGCGGGTGCACATGCCGTGCATGGCGCGCTGGCAGTGCCCAGGGATCATGGGGTGCCGGAGACGGTGGCAGCACTGGCCGGCACGCACGGCTACCAGCTACACGACGCCTGCCGTGGCGGTTTCGGGAAATTCGACAATGAGCTACTGACGTTCATCGCCGACTGCGAGCAGCGCACTGGCGTGCCGCTCGAAGCCCTCTATACCGGCAAGGCTCTGCTGGCCTTGCGTGATCAGGTCGCTGCCGGGCTGTTCAAGCCCGGCAGCCGCCTGATCTTCGTACACACGGGTGGCCTGCAGGGGCGACGCGGTTACTTGTAAGGCAGCATGCGCAACAGCGTGTTGTCGCGCTGCACATAGTGATGGTACAGCCCGGCCAGTGCATGCAGGCCGATCAGCCAGTAGCCCCAGCTGCCAATACGCTCATGCCAACCTTTGATGAACTTGGCCTGGTCCGGGTTCGGGCCGATCAGATGGGGCAGCTCCAGGCCAAAGAACGGCACCGGTTTGTCGGCGGCACTGAGGATCAGCCAGCCGGCCAGCGGCAGGCCGATCATCATCAGGTACAGTGCCAGGTGCATCAGGTGCGCCAGGCCGGTCTGCCAGGCCGGTGGTTTGGGCACGATGGGCGGAGTCGGGCGGCTCAGGCGCATGGCCAGGCGCAGCCAGACCAGCACGAACACGCTGAGCCCGAGCATGAAGTGCAGGTCTTTCATCAGGTTGCGTTCGGCGCTGTCCTTGGGGAACAGGCCACGCAGTTCGATGAGTGCATAGACAGCGGCCAGCAGCACCAGCATCAGCCAATGCAGGGCGATGGACAGGCGCGCGTAATGGGTCGCGGGGTTGGATGAAACCATGATCGGTCCTCGTCATCAGGTCGGAAAGGCGCTCTTGCTGGCGCTCAGGCACCATTGTAATGGTTACCAGAAACGAATCTTTGCGCTGGGTCTGTGAAAATTGTGTTGCCAGCCACCGGCCTCTTCGCGGGCCCGCCCGCTCCCACAGGGACTGCACAGTCTTTGAAGCCGTGCAGTCCCTGTGGGAGCGGGCGTGCCCGCGAAGGGGCCGGAGCAGGCGACATCAGTTACCGGGCAGATAGGGCCAGTCATCACCCACCAGAAACACCCGTTCTGCCTCCTGCCAGGCACCATCGGCATCAGGCACCAGTCGTACCAGCAAGTGCGCCGGTGCCTGCTGCTCCAGCACATGCAGCCAGGCTGCAAACTGCTCCGCCTGCCAGCACTCACCTGACTCCACCCTTGCCGGCGCCAGCCAGGCATGCCGCTGCAGCGGCTGCCAACGCTCGCCCTCGGCCATCACCCAGTCCCGCCGACGAAGCCAGCGCCCCCGCAAATGTTGCGGGTTGGCGCCCTCCGGCGCCTCGGCATGCCCAGGCCGTGGATAGAACAGGTAACCACCCAGCCACATTTGCGCCTGCACCTGCTCCACCCCTAGCTGCGCCAGCGCCTGACGGCTGTGCGCTCCCGTGGACATGGGCAACTGGTGCCCCGCCAGGTGCGCAAGCTTGGTCCCCAGCCGGTCATGGCAACCTGGCCCCAGCCAGGCATGGGGATCGTGCCCGGCGTCTTCCGGGCCCAGGTACAGCTTGATCGCCAGTTCCAGGTGGTGCACGCCGTCGCGGTCGCGCAGCACCACGTCGAGCTCGCCCAGGGTGTGCCCGCCGTCGCGAATCGCCAGGTTGGCGGCCAGCAGCTCGATGCCTGGCGCCTGGCTCAGGGCAAATTGCCACAGGCGTTCGTAGTAATGCCCCAGGCGCCGGCTGCCCAATTGCGCCAGCCAGGCGCGCAACGGTCGGTCATCGGCATCCAGGGCCCGCAACCATTGTTCAAGGCGTTGCGGCTGCTGCGCCCACAGGCTGCCCGCCAGCGGGTGTCGCTGGGGGCAGGGCGGGGCGCTGAGCAGGGGCGGCGACAACAAGGCCCATGCCAGGTCACGCACGGTGGAGTGCTGCAGTTGTCGGGGCAGGTCGTGAAGCTGGGCGAATGGCGTCATCCTGCGAGCATAGCCGGTTTGCCGCTGCCCGGTGGTTTCGCCCATAATCGGCGCATCGTCACCCGCCGCAGAGCCTTGCAGGAGCCCCATGGAGCAATTTCGCAATATCGGTATCATCGGTCGCCTTGGCAGCTCGCAGGTGCTCGACACCATTCGCCGACTGAAAAAATTCCTCCTCGATCGCCACCTGCACGTGATCCTCGAGGACACCATTGCCGAAGTGCTGCCCGGCCACGGCTTGCAGACGTCCACCCGCAAGCTGCTGGGCGAGGTCTGCGACCTGGTCATCGTGGTCGGCGGCGATGGCAGCCTGCTGGGTGCTGCCCGCGCGCTGGCCCGGCACAACATTCCGGTGCTGGGTATCAACCGTGGCAACCTGGGTTTTCTCACCGACATTCGTCCCGACGAGCTGGAACAGAAGGTCGCCGAAGTGCTCGACGGCCACTACCTGGTAGAAAACCGTTTCCTGCTGCAGGCCGAGGTGCGTCGCCACCATGAGGCCATCGGCCAGGGCGATGCGCTGAACGACGTGGTGCTGCACCCGGGCAAGTCCACGCGCATGATCGAGTTCGAGATCTACATCGACGGCCAGTTCGTCTGCAGCCAGAAGGCCGACGGCCTGATCGTCGCCACCCCCACCGGCTCCACCGCCTATGCGCTGTCGGCCGGTGGCCCGATCATGCACCCCAAGCTCGATGCCATCGTCATCGTGCCGATGTACCCGCACACCTTGTCGGGTCGGCCGATCGTGGTTGACGGCAACAGCGAGCTGAAGATCGTGGTGTCCAAGGACCTGCAGATCTACCCGCAGGTGTCCTGTGACGGCCAGAACCACTTCACCTGTGCCCCCGGCGACACCATCACGGTCAGCAAGAAGCCGCAAAAGCTGCGCCTGATCCACCCGCTGGACCACAATTACTACGAGGTCTGCCGCACCAAACTGGGTTGGGGCAGCCGCCTGGGGAGCAGTGACGACTGATGCTCGATCCGGCGCGAAGTTTTGACATCATCGGCGACGTGCACGGCTGTGCACTGACCCTTGAACGCCTGCTCGACGCCCTCGGATACAAGCGCGTGGCCGGCGTGTGGCGCCACCCGCGACGTCAGGCGCTGTTCCTTGGCGATATCGTCGACCGCGGGCCACGCATTCGCGAGGCGCTGCACATCGTCCACGACATGGTCGAAGCCGGCCAGGCGTTCTGCATCATGGGCAACCACGAATACAATGCCCTGGGCTGGGTCACCCCGGCGCTGCCTGGCAGCGGCAAGGCCTATGTCCGCGAACACACGCCGCGGCATGCCCGGCTGATCGACGAAACCCTGACTCAGTTTGCCCAGCACCCCGGCGATTGGCACGATTTCGTCAACTGGTTCTACCAGCTGCCGCTGTTCATCGACGCAGGGCGCTTCCGTCTGGTGCACGCCTGCTGGGACCCGCGGCTGATCGAGCCGCTGCGCCAGCAATACCCCGACGGCCGCATCGATGAACACTTCATCCAGGCCTCGGCGGTCAGTGGCAGTTTTGCCGACACAGTGTGCAACCGCCTGTTGCGCGGTACCGACATGCGCCTGCCGGACGGGCTGACGCTGACCGGCGGCGACGGCCTGACCCGCGCGTTTTTCCGCACCAAGTTCTGGGAAGAAGACCCGAAAACCTACGGTGACATCGTGTTCCAGCCTGATGCCCTGCCCGAGGAAGTGGCCAGCACCCCGCTCAGCCACAGCCAGAAGAACGCCTTGCTGCGCTATGACGAAGACCAGCCGATGCTGTTCGTCGGGCATTACTGGCGCAGCGGCCGACCGGCACCGATCCGCGCCAACCTGGCCTGCCTGGACTACAGCGCCGTGCTCTACGGCAAGCTGGTCGCCTACCGGCTGGATGATGAAACCCGTATCGACCCGCACAAGTTCGTCTGGGTCGACGTCGACCGCCCACAGGCCAACCAATGAACATTATCGAAGTGATGCGCCTGCCGCTGTCGGTCGACCTCAGCGGCTTCGTCCACCTGTTGCAACGCCTGCAGGTGCCGCACCGGGTCAGCGAGGAGGGTGATGCCCAGGTCCTCTGGGCCCCCGACACCCTGGCCGAAGATGTGCTGCAGCTTTACCAGCGCTACCCCGACGGCAACGCCGATCTCGAACCTGCGCAGGACCCTGTGGGAGCGGGCATGCCCGCGAACAGCCCCACACAACCCTCCCTGGTAGAGCAAGCCAAGGCCTGCAAAGTCACCACTCTCACCCTGCTGCTGTGCTTCATCGTCGCCGGCCTCACGGGCCTTGGCGACAACTTCACCACCATCAGCTGGTTCACCTTCCTCGACTTCCGTGTCCAGGGCGACTACCTGTACTTCACCTCGCTGGCGCAAACCCTGGATGAAGGCCAGTGGTGGCGCCTGGTATCGCCCATGCTGCTGCATTTCGGTGTGCTGCACCTGGCCATGAACAGCCTGTGGTACTGGGAGCTGGGCAAACGCATCGAACTGCGCCAGGGCCCGTGGGCGTTGCTGGGCCTGACCCTGCTGTTCAGCCTGGTCTCCAACCTGGCCCAGCACTACACCAGCGGGCCGAGCCTGTTTGGCGGCCTGTCCGGCGTGCTGTACGGCCTGCTCGGGCATATCTGGCTGTACCAGTGGCTGGCGCCTGACCGTTACTTCAACCTGCCCAAGGGCGTGCTGGTGATGATGCTGATCTGGCTGGTGGTATGCCTGACCGGCGTGGTCGGCACGCTCGGCCTTGGCCAGATCGCCAATGCCGCCCACGTCGGCGGGCTGCTCATCGGATGCCTGACCGGGCTCTTGGGTGGGGCGCTGGCCCGGCGTAAACTGTCGGCTTGAATCAGGAGACACTATGTCCACTTTCGCGCAAATGATTGAAAACATCACCCCGGAAATCTACCAGAGCCTGAAACTGGCCGTGGAAATCGGCAAATGGTCCGACGGCCGCAAGCTCACCGCCGAGCAGAAAGAGCTGTCGCTGCAGGCGGTCATCGCCTGGGAGATGAAGAACCTGCCCGAAGACCAGCGCACCGGCTACATGGGCCCACAGGAATGTGCGTCGAAGTCCGCGCCCATCGCCAACATTCTGTTCAAGTCGGACTCGGTACATTGATCGAACTCGCACGTGGCTCGTTGAGCAAGATGGCCGTAAGCCTGCAGGCACCGGTGGTGCAGTACAGCTTCCGCCTGGATGACACCCAGGTGCCGGTCAACCCCATGATCGGCCAGCGTCTGCGCCTGGAATACCTCGGCGCCATTCATTGCAGCCATTGCGGCAAGCGCACCAAGACCAGCTTCAGCCAGGGTTACTGCTACCCGTGCATGACCAAGCTGGCTCAGTGCGACGTGTGCATCATGGCCCCGGAAAAATGCCACTACGACGCCGGCACCTGCCGCGAACCGTCGTGGGGCGAACAGTTCTGCATGACCGACCACGTCGTCTACCTGGCCAATTCGTCGGGGATCAAGGTCGGCATCACCCGTGCCACCCAGCTGCCCACCCGCTGGCTCGACCAGGGCGCCAGCCAGGCGTTGCCGATCATGCGCGTGGCCACCCGGCAGCAATCGGGCCTGGTCGAAGACGTGCTGCGCAGCCAGGTGCCGGACCGGACCAACTGGCGCGCGCTGCTCAAGGGCGATGCCGAGGTGCTCGACCTGCCGGCCATCCGGGAGCAGGTCTTCGAAGCCTGCGCCGACGGCCTGCGCGAGCTGCAGGGGCGCTTTGGCCTGCAGGCGATCCAGCCGCTGCCGGACGCCGAAGTGGTGCAGATGAACTACCCGGTCGAGGCGTACCCGAAGAAGATTGTCAGCTTCAACCTCGACAAGGACCCGGTGGCCGAGGGCACGCTGCTGGGCATCAAGGGCCAGTACCTGATCTTCGACACCGGTGTGATCAATATTCGCAAGTACACGGCCTACCAGTTGGCCGTGCTCCAGTAAAAAGGACCTGCACATGCGTACCGAACAACCGCAAGTGATCTACCTCAAGGATTACCAGGCGCCGGAGTACCTGATCGACGAGACGCACCTGACCTTCGAGCTGTTCGAGGACCACACGCTGGTTCACGCGCAACTGGTCATGCGCCGCAACCCGGCACGCGGTGCCGGCCTGCCGCCACTGGAACTCGATGGCCAGCAGCTGGAACTGCTGCGCGCCTCGCTGGATGACCAGGAATTGCAGCCAGGCGAGTACCAACTCGACGCCGACAGCCTGACCGTGCAGCCCAAGGCCGAGCGCTTCACCCTCGACACCAGCGTGAAGATCCACCCGGAAAGCAACACCGCCCTGGAAGGCCTGTACAAGTCGGGCAAGATGTTCTGCACCCAGTGCGAGGCCGAGGGCTTCCGCAAGATCACCTACTACCTCGACCGCCCGGACGTGATGAGCACCTTCACCACCACGGTCATCGCCGAGCAGCATCGCTACCCGGTCTTGCTGTCGAATGGCAACCCGATCGGCAGCGGGCCGGCCGAAGATGGCCGCCACTGGGCGACCTGGGAAGACCCGTTCATGAAGCCGGCCTACCTGTTCGCCCTGGTGGCCGGTGACCTGTGGTGCGTTGAAGACAGCTTCACCCGCCAGTCCGGCCGTGAGGTGACCCTGCGCATCTACGTCGAACCCGAGAACATCGACAAGTGCGACCACGCCATGGTCAGCCTGAAAAAGTCCATGCGCTGGGACGAAGAAGTCTATGGCCGCGAGTACGACCTGGACATCTTCATGATTGTTGCGGTCAATGACTTCAACATGGGCGCCATGGAAAACAAGGGCCTGAACATCTTCAACTCCAGCTGTGTGCTGGCCCGTGCCGAAACCGCCACCGATGCTGCGCACCAGCGCGTCGAAGGCGTGGTCGCCCACGAATACTTCCACAACTGGTCGGGCAACCGCGTCACCTGCCGTGACTGGTTCCAGCTGTCGCTGAAGGAAGGCTTCACGGTATTCCGCGATGCCGAGTTCAGTGCCGACATGAACTCGCGCACGGTCAAGCGCATCGAAGACGTCGCCTACCTGCGCACCCACCAGTTCGCCGAAGACGCCGGCCCCATGGCCCACCCGGTGCGCCCGGAAAGCTTCATCGAAATCTCCAACTTCTACACCCTGACCGTCTACGAGAAGGGCGCTGAAGTGGTGCGCATGGTCCGTACCCTGTTGGGTAGCGAAGGCTTCCGTAAGGGCAGCGACCTGTACTTTGAACGTCACGATGGCCAGGCGGTAACCACCGACGACTTCATCAAGGCCATGGAAGACGCCAACGGCGTCGACTTTACCCAGTTCAAGCGCTGGTACAGCCAGGCGGGCACCCCACGCCTGGAGGTCAGCGAGGCGTATGACGCCGCCGCGCAGACCTACAGCCTGACGTTCCGCCAGAGCTGCCCGCAGACCCCGGACAAGGCCGAGAAACTGCCGTTCGTGATCCCGGTGGAGCTGGGCCTGCTGGATGCCGATGGCAACGACCTGCCGCTGCAACTGGCTGGCGAAGACGCTGCTCAAGGAACCAGCCGCGTGCTGTCGGTAACCGAAGCCGAGCAAACCTTCACCTTCCAGGGCATCCAGGCCAAGCCGCTGCCGTCGCTGCTGCGTGGCTTCAGCGCCCCGGTGAAGCTGAGCTTCCCGTATGACCGTGACCAGCTGATGTTCCTGATGCAGCACGACAGCGACGGCTTCAACCGCTGGGAAGCGGGCCAGCAGCTGTCGGTGCAGGTACTGCAGGAACTGATCGGCCAGCATCAACGCGGCGAAGCCCTGAAGCTCGACCAGCGCCTGATCACCGCCCTGGGCACTGTGCTGGGCAATGTATCGCTGGACCCGGCCATGGTGGCCGAAATGCTCTCGCTGCCAGGTGAGGCGTACCTTACCGAGATCAGCCAGGTGGCCGACGTCGACGCCATCCACGCCGCCCGCGAGTTCGCACGCCAGCAGATCGCCGAACACCTGTTCGACGCCCTGTGGGCGCGTTACCAGGCCAACCGTGAAGTGTCGCGCAGCACTGCCTATGTGGCCTCGGCCGAGCACTTTGCCCGCCGCAGCCTGCAGAACATTGCCCTGTCGTACCTGATGCAGAGTGGCAAGCAACAGGTGCTGGACGCGACCCTGGAGCAGTTCGAGCACTGCGACAACATGACCGAGCGCCTTACCGCGCTGGCGGTACTGGTCAACTCGCCGTTCGAGGCCGAGCGCGCCAAAGCGCTGGAGGCCTTTGCCGAGCACTTCAAGGACAACCCGCTGGTCATGGACCAATGGTTCAGCGTGCAGGCGGCCAGCACGCTGCCGGGCGGGCTGGCGCGGGTCAAGGCGTTGATGCAGCACCCGGCCTTCACCCTGAAGAACCCGAACAAGGTGCGTGCGCTGATCGGTGCCTTTGCCGGGCAGAACCTGGTCAACTTCCATGCTGCCGATGGCTCCGGGTATCGCTTCCTGGCGGACCTGGTGATCGAGCTGAATGCGCTGAATCCGCAGATTGCCTCGCGGCAACTGGCGCCGCTGACACGCTGGCGCAAGTATGACGATGCGCGTCAGGCGCTGATGAAGGGTGAGCTGGAGCGCATTCTGGCTTCGGGTGAGTTGTCCAGTGATGTGTATGAGGTTGTGAGCAAGAGTCTGGCGTAATTCTGGTGAATTGGGGCCGCCCAGCGGCCCCGGCTTTCCCCGGCCGACAACAAAACATAACACCCCGCCCGTTGTACTCCCGCAAACATCCCCGCTACGATCTCCTCAAGCTATTGCAGGCCTCTAGATCAGGCTTTCTGCAAAGCCTGCAATGCATTGACCCACCAAAAAAGAACACAACAAGGGGGCAGTCATGAGGGAACAGTTACGTACGCCAGCCAGGCGTGGTGCCTGGCCATGGGCAGCCAGCGCGATGCTGGCATTGGCATTGGGGGTGTGGGCAGACAGCGCCCAGGCCGCGGCCGCCGACGAATACTCCACCGAATCGGCCAAGGCCAGCCAAAGCCTGTTGATCGACGCCACCCATGCCGGCAAGCGCCTGGTGGTGGTGGGTGATCGAGGCCACATTCTGTTCTCCGACGACCAGGGCAGTACCTGGACCCAGGCTCGGGTACCCACCCGGCAATTGCTCACTGCCGTGTTTTTCCTCGACGACAAGCGTGGCTGGGCCGTCGGCCATGACGCGCAGATCCTCGCCAGCACCGACGGCGGCGCCACCTGGAGCAAGCAGTTCGAAGACCTCGCCCGTGAAGCACCCTTGCTCGATGTCACCTTCCTCGACGCCCAGCACGGCTTTGCCGTGGGGGCCTATGGTGCCTTGCTGGAAACCACCGATGGTGGGCAACACTGGCAGGATGTGGCCGAGCGGCTGGACAACCCGGACCAGCTGCACCTGAACGGTATCGCCCACGTGCGCGATGCCGGCCTGTTCATCGTGGGTGAGCAGGGCGGCATGTTCCGCTCCACCGACAACGGCCAGACCTGGGCCAAGGTCCAGGGCCCCTACGAGGGCTCGCTGTTCGGCGTGATCGGCACCGCCAGGCCGCAGACCCTGCTGGCCTACGGCCTTCGCGGCAACCTGTTCCGCTCCAGCGACTTCGGTGACAACTGGCAGCCGATCGAACTCAAGGCCGCACGCGGTACCCTGGAGTTCGGCCTGGCAGGCGCTACGCTTGTCGATGATGGCACCCTGGTGTTGGTCGGCAATGGTGGCAGCGTGCTGCGCAGCACGGACGACGGCCAGACCTTCAGCGTGTACAACCGCGCCGACCGCCTGGCCCTGGCCGGCGTCAGTGGCCTGGCCAACGGCGGCCTGCTGCTGGTGGGGCAGGGTGGTGTGCACCTGGCCAGCGCCGAAGGGGCTGATCAGCCTGCCCCGGAGGTGCGCCCATGACCAGCAGGGAGAGCATTACCATGCACCCGCATCACCAGGATAAAGCCACGCTGCTCGAACGCCTGATCTTCAACAACCGCCCAGTGGTCATCGCCCTGTGCGTGCTGGTCAGCATTTTCCTGTTCTGGCAGGCCACGCAGATTCGCCCGTCCACCAGCTTCGAGAAGATGATCCCGCTGCAGCATCCGTTCATCGAGCAGATGATGGAGCACCGCAACGACCTGGCCAACCTCGGCAACACCGTGCGCATCTCGGTGGAGGCGGTGAACGGTGACATCTTCGACAAGGACTACATGGAGACCCTGCGTCAGATCCATGACGAGGTGTTCTACATCCCCGGTGTCGACCGGGCCGGGCTGAAGTCACTGTGGAGCCCCAGCGTGCGCTGGAGCGAGGTCACCGAAGAGGGTTTTTCCGGTGGCGAGGTCATCCCTAACACCTACAACGGGTCGCAGGACAGCCTCGATACCCTGCGCGACAACGTGCTCAAGTCAGGCCAGGTGGGGCGCCTGGTAGGCAACAACTTCAAGTCCAGCATCGTCGACGTGCCGCTGCTGGAGAGCTACCCCGACCCGCAGGACCCGGGCAAACAGGTGAAGCTGGACTACCAGCAGTTCTCTCACCTGCTGGAAGAGAAGATCCGCGACAAGTTCCAGGCGCAGAACCCCAATGTAAAAATCCACATCGTCGGCTTTGCCAAGAAGGTCGGTGACCTGATCGATGGCCTGGTGATGGTGGCGATGTTCTTCGGCGTCGCCCTGGTGATCACCTTGGTGTTGTTGTACTGGTTCACCTGGTGCATCCGCAGCACTGTCGCCGTGCTCATCACCACGCTGGTGGCGGTGGTCTGGCAACTGGGGCTGATGCATGCGGTAGGCTTTGGCCTGGACCCGTATTCGATGCTGGTGCCGTTCCTGATCTTCGCCATCGGCATTTCCCACGGGGTGCAGAAGATCAACGGCATCGCCCTGCAGTCGAGTGATGCCGACAACGCCCTTACCGCTGCCCGGCGCACGTTCCGTCAGTTGTTCCTGCCGGGAATGATCGCCATCCTTGCCGACGCAGTGGGCTTCATTACCCTGCTGATCATCGACATCGGGGTGATTCGCGAACTGGCCATCGGCGCCTCCATCGGCGTGGCGGTGATCGTGTTCACCAACCTGATCCTGTTGCCGGTGGCCATCTCCTATGTCGGCATCAGCAAGAAGGCCATCGAGCGCAGCAAGAAAGACGCAACCTGCGAGCACCCGTTCTGGCGCCTGTTGTCGAACTTCGCCAGTGCCAAGGTGGCGCCGGTGTCGGTGGTGCTGGCACTGCTCGCCTTCGCCGGTGGCCTGTGGTACAGCCAGAACCTGAAGATCGGCGACCTCGACCAGGGCGCACCGGAGCTGCGCCCCGACTCGCGCTACAACCAGGACAACAACTTCATCATCAGCAACTACTCGACCAGTTCCGATGTGCTGGTGATCATGGTCAAGACGCCGTCGGAGAAGTGCTCGGTCCACTCGACCATGGCGCCGATCGACGAGCTGATGTGGACCATGGAAAACACCCCAGGCGTGCAGTCGGCGATTTCCCTGGTCACCGTTTCCAAACAGGTGATCAAGGGCATGAACGAGGGCAGCCTGAAATGGGAAACCCTGTCGCGCAACCCGGACATCCTCAACAACTCCATCGCCCGGGCCGACGGCCTTTACAACGGCGACTGCTCATTGGCACCCGTGCTGGTGTTCCTCAATGACCACAAGGCTGAAACGCTGGAGCGCGTCACCGCCGTGGCCAAGGCATTTGCCGACAGCCATGACAAGGAAGGCCTGCAGTTCCTGCTGGCGGCGGGCAACGCCGGCATCGAGGCAGCGACCAACGAAGTGATCAAGTCGGCCGAGCTGACCATCCTGATCCTGGTGTACATCTGCGTGGCCGTGATGTGCCTGATCACCTTCCGCTCGTTCGCCGCCACGCTGTGCATCGTGCTACCGTTGGTGCTGACCTCGGTGCTGGGCAACGCGCTGATGGCCTACATGGGTATCGGGGTGAAAGTGGCGACCTTGCCGGTGGTGGCGTTGGGGGTGGGCATTGGCGTGGACTATGGCATCTATATCTACAGCCGCCTGGAAAGCTTCCTGCGTGCCGGTTTGCCGTTGCAGGAGGCGTATTACCAGACCCTGCGCTCGACCGGCAAGGCGGTGCTGTTCACCGGGTTGTGCCTGGCTATTGGTGTATGCACCTGGATCTTCTCGGCGATCAAGTTCCAGGCGGACATGGGCCTGATGCTGACCTTCATGCTGCTTTGGAACATGTTTGGTGCGCTGTGGCTGCTACCGGCATTGGCGCGGTTCCTGATCAAGCCTGAGAAGATGGTGGGCAAGGAGGGTGGGTCGATCTTCGCCCATTGATTGGAGGGGGCCGCATTGCGGCCCCCCGGTTATACTGCCAGCTCATTTCAGATGGGTACCCCTATGTCCCCCCTCGCTACCGCCCTGCAGTCCTGCGATATGCTTTTGATCGACGGCCTGCACGCCTTCGATTTCACCGTTGATGAAGCCGGCCTCACTGTCGAATGCATGGACGGCCGCCAATTGCGTCGCTGGTCGTTCACCCCTGAGCAAATCGCTGCCGCCATCGCCACCGGAGACGAGTGGCAACTCGACGATGCCAACGGCGCGCATCGGCTAGTCTGTATGAGTGCCTTTCGTGCCCCGGATGATGACCAAGATGAACCGGACCTGGACGAGCCTGCTGACCGCTAGCCTGATGAGCCTGACAATCTCTGCACACGCTGCCACCTTGCTGGTGGGCAGCTACACCGATGGCGCTAGCCAGGGTATCTACCGCTACCATTTCGACGACAAGGCCGGCCAAATCGGCCCAACACCTCTGCAGGTGGTGAAAAGCGTCAGCCCTTCGTGGCTGGTGCTGTCGGCCGACCAGCGTCAGCTGTTCGCGGTGAATGAGACCCCGCAGGGCCATGCCAGCAGTTTCAGCATCAGCAGCAAAGGCGAAATCAAGCCGCTCAACCAAGTGGTCACCCAGGGCGACGAGCCCACCCACGCCAGCCTCAGCCGTGACCAGCGCTACCTGTTCGTGGCCAACTACGCGGTCAACCCCGACCCCGGTGGCAGCCTGGTGGTGATCCCGGTGGCCAAGGACGGCACGCTCAAGCCCGTGGTGCAACAGGCCCGGCATAAAGCGAGCGGGGTCAACCCTGAGCGCCAGGCCGGCGCCCACGTGCATTCGCTGGTGCTGTCGCCGGATGGCCAGCACCTGTATGCCAGCGACCTGGGTGCCGACAAGGTGTTCATCTACCGCTACGACGGTGCCAGTGCGGACCACCCGCTGACAGCGGCGATACCTGCGTCCGTGGCCTTGCCGCCGGGCAGCGGTCCGCGTCACTTGCTGTTCGACGCCAAGGGCCGGCACGCCTACCTCACCCTGGAAATGAACGCCGAGGTGGTGATGTTCGATGTGCAGGACGGCAACCTGGTTGAACGCCAGCGCTTACCCCTGACCGAGCGCCAGGAGGCCGCAGCGAAGGCAGCAGGTGGCTTGCACCTGTCGGCGGACGGGCGCTTCCTGTACGTGAGCAACCGTGGCACGGCCAATGAAATTGTGGCGTTCAGCGTGGGCAAGCAGGACGGCCAGTTGACGTTCCTGCAGCGTCGCCCGGCAGAAGGTGATCACCCTCGGGAGTTTGCCCTGGACCCGAGTGACAACTTCCTGCTGGTGGCCAACCAGAAGAGCAACCAGATCGTGGTGATACGTCGCGATCCGCGCAGTGGCAAGCTGCTGGAGACGGTGCAGACGCTGAAGCAGGATGCACCCTCGGACCTCAAGTTCATCGAGTGATATCGATCAGCGTGATAATCGGTACTGCTGCAATGAATTTTTGCGTGCGGCCTCGGCGGCGTAAGTTTGACCCAAGGCCCAAAAGGGCCACCGTCAAACCACCGCCGTCGAGGTAAGCCCAGATGAACTTCAATCTCTTCCCGGTTATTGCCGCATCCGCCATTTCCGCATCGGTCGTACTGCCAGCGCATGCCCATGCCGACAGCAGCAAGGCTTCTGCCACCCACAGCTACACCGAGCAGTACCTGCGCCAGAGCGCCAATTTCCATGCGGCCCTGAGTGGCAAGCACCACCACTGATCTGGCTTGTGTGAGGTCCTTGTGGGAGCGGGCATGCCCGCGAACACCGGCAGAGCCGGTGCCATCCACCGCGGTGCCTGCTTCGCGGGCATGCCCGCTCCCACACGGACCCATGTGCAGCCCGATGTTTAATCAGCGGACCATGATTGCCTTGAACAGCTCCGAAGCCAGCCACCCCTCCAGCCAGCTCCGCACACGCGGATAAGCCGCCTCGGCGAACCACTGCGGTTCGACCCCGGCAAACTGGCGCATCAGGGGCAGCAACGCGGCATCGGCCATGCTCGGGTGGTCGGCCAGCAGGTAAGCCCGCCCCACCAGCAAGCCTTCGAGCTCCGCCAGCCAGGCCTCGGCCTGCTGGCGGTAATGCTCGCGGGAATGCTCCGGGTAACGTTCGGCATACTTGTACAGGTTCACGTGCGCCTTGAACGTGGTGTCATTGCGCGCAATCAGCGTTTCAGCCTGCTGCGCAGCCGCAGGGTTGGCCTGTAGCCGCCAGTCCTGCGGGTCGTTCTGCGTCAGCGCCCAGCGCATGATGTCCAGGCTCTCTTCCAGTACCTCGGCACCGGTGTCCAGCACCGGTACCGTGCCCTTGGGCGACAAGGCCAGCAGCTCTGCCGGCTTGTTCTTCATCGCCACTTCGCAGATCTCCACCTCGCAGCCGGCATAGCGCAGGGCCAGGCGCGCGCGCATGGCCCACGGGCAGCGGCGGAACGAGTAGAGGATCACCCGCACACCTCCACTTCACTGAGGCCATTACCCTGGCGCCGCACCTGGATCTGCACCGGGATGCGCTCGTGCATTTCCTGTACGTGGGAGATCACCGCCACTTTGCGACCCTGGGCTTGCAAGCCGTCGAGGGCGTCCATTGCCAGTTGCAGCGACTCGGGGTCGAGGCTGCCGAAACCTTCGTCGATGAACAGCGACTCGATACGCAAGGTGCTGGACGCCATCGACGCCAGGCCCAGGGCCAGGGCCAGCGACACCAGGAAGGTTTCCCCGCCCGACAACGAGTGCACCGAACGCAGTTCGTCGCCCATCTCGGTGTCCAGCACCAGCAGGCCCAGGGCGCTGCCGCCGCGCTTGAGGCGGTAGCGACGGGCCAACTGACGTAGCTGGGCGTTGGCGTGGTGCAGCAGCAGGTCAAGGTTGTAGCCTTGGGCGATCTTGCGGAACACATCACCGGAGGCCGAACCGATCAGGGCATTGAGGCGGGCCCAGCGTTGCCACTGCTGGTGGGCCTGTTCGATTTCTGCCGCCAGCGCCTGGTGGGCCTGCTGGCGGCGCTGGTCGT
Source organism: Pseudomonas sp. yb_2 (assembly GCF_043103905.1). Classification (NCBI taxonomy): domain Bacteria; kingdom Pseudomonadati; phylum Pseudomonadota; class Gammaproteobacteria; order Pseudomonadales; family Pseudomonadaceae; genus Pseudomonas; species Pseudomonas sp. yb_2. Next base: position 38,879 of record NZ_JBICKH010000010.1, read on the forward strand.
CGGCCTGTTGTGCACGCAATTCGGCGCATTGCTGCTCGTGGTTTGCCAGGCGTTCGCGCAGTTCGGCCAAGGCTTGCTCCAGGGCTTGGACCGTGGTGTCCACGGTCATCTGTGCCGCGTGATGCTGCAGGCGCTGTTCGCGCTCCTGCAGCAGGACGCGGCCCTGCTCGATGGCTTTTTCCGCGCCTTGCAAACGCTGGCGCAATTCATTGACTTGCGCGTCATCCATGGCCAGCAGGCGATCGAGGCCGGCATCGTCCAGTTCCGGATGCTCGCTGCGCCACTGGGCGATCTGGGCCTGCAACTGTTGGCATTCGGCATCCAGTGCCTGTTGTTGCTGGGTATTGGCCTTGAGCTCGCTGGCCAGTTGTACGCCTTGGGTGCGCAGATCTTGCAGGCGCTGGGCGGTGTCGGCGTCAAGGGTGCGGGCGTGCTCCAGCGCGGTGTCCATGTGCTGCTGCCAGGCTTCGGCGCTGGCATGTTCGCCGAGCAGTTCGGCGAGTGAGGCCAGGGCTTGCTGGCGTTGCTCGTCGAGGGCGGCCAGTTTCTGCTGTAACTGCTGCTGGCCTTGCACGCGCGCCTGCTGTTGGTCACGCAGCTTGTCCAGCTGGGTTTGGCGGGCTTGCTGCTCTCCCAGTTCGTCCTTGCGCTGTTCCAGTTGCTGCAGGCGCTGGGCAATCTGCTGGTCGAGGGCGAGGAAGGCATTGGCCGGGTCGTCGTTGAGGGCCTTGAGCGCTTCCTCTGGTAGTACGCCCGCCAGGTCGTTCAGGCCTTGCTGCAACAGCTGCTCGTCGTTGGCCAGGGCCTGGTGCTGTTGCTCCAGGTGGCGCTGGGCCTGTTGTTGGGCGTCGTGGGCAGCCTGCAATTGCTGGTTGAGGCGGGCCGCGTCCCGTTGCAGGGCGAGCAGGGCGCTCTGGCGTTTCTCGTCCTGGCTGATTTCTTCATCCAGGCGACGCAGCTGGCTGTCGAGCCAGGCGCTACGGGCCTTGTCGTCCTGCGGGGCGAGGGCTGGCCACAGGCTGTGTGCCTGTACCTGAGCCACCAGCGGTTGCAACTGTTCGCCCAGTTGCTGCTGCTGTTGCTGGAAGTCCTTGAGCTGGGCATTGACCACACCCAACTGGGTACGCAGCTCCACCAGCTTGCTGTTGAGCGTCTCGACCTGCTTCTGGGCGGCGTGCTCTTCGGCCTGGTCATGGCGGCCCAGGCTCTGCAGCAGCGCTTCTGGCTGATGGAAGGGGTGTTCGGCGCTGCCACAGACCGGGCAGGGTTCGCCGTCACGCAGTTGGTTACGCAGTTCTTCGACGCTGGTGTTGCGTGCCAGGCGTTGGCGTTCCAGCAGTTGACGGGTGAGCGTCAACGCCTGTTCGGCGGCCTCCAGCTCGGCCTTGGCGGCGGTGCCTTCGGTAATCAGTTGCTGGCGTTGCAGCATGGCCTGCTGCTGCCGTTCGCGCAGGGCATCCAGCTGCTGGCGCAGCTCCTGTTCACGGCCGTGCAGGCGTGACATTTCCTCTACGGCGCGCTGCTGTTTGCGGTTGTCCTGCAACATGCCGCCGAGCAGGTCGATCTGCTCGGCCAGGGCCTGGGGTTCGGCCTTGGCTTCACGGAACAACAGGTCGTAGGCGTCGCGCTCGGCCTGCAAGCGCGCATTGGCCTGGCTGGCCTGGGCCTGCAGGCCGGGTAGCTCTTCTCGGCCCTTGGTCAGCCGGCCACCGATCAGCATCACCTGCTTCAGTTGCGGCAGGTAGGCGTGCCAGGCATTGGCCAGGCCCGCCAGGTGCTGGCTGTCGGCAAGCGCGGTGTCGATCAGCGCCAGTTGTTGCACGCTGCGCTGCTGGTTGTCTTCCAGCTGCTGCAGTTGCTGCTGGCCGTCAGCGACCTGCTGTTGCGCCTGCTGGCTGATGCTGCGCTGGGCGGCCAGCTCCTGGTCCAGGCGTGCCAGCGTATCCTGAGCGGCAAAGGCCTGGCGCAGGCGCGGCGCATTCTCGCCGTGCTCGGCCTGGCGGTCGGCAAGCGCTTGGCGCGCAGTGTCCAGCGCCTGTTCGAGTTCGCGGGTGCGCACCTGCAGTTCGGCTTGCTGCTGTTGCTGTTCGGCAATTTTCGCGGCCACTGGCGCCAGCTGTGCGCTCAGGGCCTGTCGGCGGTGGAACTGGTGACGCTGTGGGGCCAGGCGCTCCAGGCGTGCCAGGTCCAGGCGTGGTTCGGCCAGCTGTTGCCAGTCCAGTTCGGCGGCCTGCAGCGTGGTGCTGGCTTCGGTGTGTTGGGCCTGTAGCTGGTGTTGCTCATTCAGCCAGTTGCGTTGTTGCTCCAGTTGGCGCTCGCCGGCCTGGTCGGCCTTGAACTGCTGTTGCGCCTGCTCCAGGCGCTGGTCGAGCTCGGTACGGGCCTCGGCAGCCATCGGCAGTAGATGGCTGGCGCGTTCTTTCAGGGCGTTGTGCGCCTCGCCGGCTTCGCGCGCCTTGCTGAAGGCACGCTGGCCCAGACGGGTGTAGATCGCGGTGTTGGTGAGCTTTTCCAGCAACTCGCTACGGTCTTTGTCGTCGGCCTTGAGGAACGCGCCGAACTCGCTCTGGGCCAGCATCACCGCACGGGTGAACTGTTCGAAGTTCAGGCCCAGACGGGCTTCGACCAGTTGCTTGTATTCGTTCTTGCCACTGCCGAGCACTTGCTCGCTGTCGAGGTCGTAGAAGCTTTGACGGCTGTGCTGCAGTTTGCCGTTGGCCTTGTCGCGGGCGCGGTTGGCTTCCCAGCGGGCGCGGTAGCGGCGTCCGTCGATGCCGACGAAATCGACCTCGGCAAACCCGCTGCCGGTGCCACGGCGCAGCAGGTTGCGCGGGTCTGAGGTGGGGATGTCGCCGTCGGCGTCCGGCACCTTGGCCTCACGGCCAATGGCATTGAGGCGCGGCACGGTGCCGAACAGCGCCAGGCACAGGGCGTCAAGCAGGGTGCTCTTGCCAGCACCGGTAGGCCCGGTGATGGCGAACAGGCCAGCGCTGGCCAACGGTTCTGCGGTGAAATCGATGTCGATCGGGCCGGCCAGCGATGCCAGGTTCTTCAGGCGGATGGCGAGAATCTTCATGGCTGTTCCTCTTCCTGCTGCACGTCCTGCAACAGCAGGGCGAAGTCGGCCAGCGCCTGCTCGTCGGCGGGGTTGCCGTAGGCTTGCTCCCAGGCGCGGCTGAACAGGTCTTGCGGGGTCATCTGGGCCAGTTCGACAAAGGCCAGGTCATCGTCTTCGGCGTTGTTGCGGCCGGCGTACTCGGCGCTGATGCGGATCAACCGTACCGCCTTGCCTTCAAGCGCGGTTTCGATCTGCTGGCGCAGGTCGGGTTGCGGCTCGTCGAGCATCACCCGCACTTCCAGCCAGGGCTGGCGGTTGGGGTCTTCAAGCAGGTCGACCACTGGCAGGTCGGCCAGTTGCTGCAACAGCTCGCCCAGCGGAGCCGGGCCCACTCGTTGCAGGGCCACGGCGCGTGGTACGGGGCGTGGCTCGACGCTGACCAGGCCGTTACCGTCCAACTCCACTTCCAGGACCTGGTGCGGGTAGTTGATTTCGGCGAACGACAGCGGGATTGGCGAGCCGCTGTAGCGGATGCGCTCTTCGCGGTTGACCTTCTGCGGCTTGTGCAGATGGCCCAGGGCGACGTAGCTGATAGCCTTGTCGAACAGCTTGGCCGGCAGCGCCTCGGCGTTGCCGATGATCAGGCTGCGTTCGGAGTCTTCCGACACCGCGCCACCGGCCATGTGCGCGTGGCTGATGGCGATCAGCGCCTGGTCTTTCTTGCGTTTCTTCAGTGCGGCGGCGATCAGTTGCTGGTGCACCTGGGTGATGCCTTGCAGGTAGTCGTCACCCAGCTGCGGGCCGGTCACTTCGGCCGGGCGCAGGAACGGCAGGGCCAGGCACCAGGCGGCCACCTTGCCACGGCCGTTGGTCAGCGGAATCAACAGGCGTTCGGCATCCAGCTGGCCCTCGTCCAGCCAGTGCACACGGCCCAACGCATGGGTGCGCAGGCGGCGCATGAGTGCGGCCGGCAGCTCGATGCGCGAACCGGAGTCGTGGTTGCCGGCGATCATCACGATGTCCAGCTTGGGCTGTTGCTCGTGGGCCTGGACGATGAAGTCGTAGAGGCGTTCCTGGGCTTTGACGGGCGGGTTGACGGTGTCGAAGATGTCGCCCGCAATCAGCAGCGCATCCGGCTGGCGCAGGCGCAGCTGGCCGAGCAGCCAGTCGAGGAAGCAGGCGTGTTCGAAGTCGCGTTCCTGGCCGTGCAGGCTTTGGCCCAGGTGCCAGTCGGAGGTATGAAACAGACGCATGGATGACCTGTTGGTGTCGAGTCGGGCAAGCGGGGAAAGGGCGGTATGGTAACCCAAGCGTGGGGCCGCTGTGCGGCCCGATCGCGGGCAAGCCAGCTCATAGAACTGCGCATCACTTACTGATTTAGCAGGGACCCTGTGGGAGCGGGCGTGCCCGCGAAGAATCCAACGCGGTGCATGGCACCGGCTGCGCCGGTGTTCGCGGGCGCGCCCGCTCCCACATGGACCGCGCTTGCCTGGCATTTTTGTCAGTTGTCTCGCCGTTGATTGCGGCGGAAAAATTGTGTTCGAGCAAACTACAACTGGCTCACTTGTATGAGGCTAGGCGATGGCGACCTTGGCACAGGTCTATACAGCATACGGGTACTCCAAGCGGCCATCGAAAAGCACGCTACTCGGTTTCAACGGCGAACGGCTGGCCGTTGAGTTGACGAGTTATCTATTGGGCAACGGGTATCGTGCATTCAGCCCGGCTCTGATGCGCTTTCTGTCGGCGGACAGCTTCAGCCCGTTTGGTGAGGGTGGGGTGAACAGCTACGCCTTTTGTTCGAATGATCCTGTTAATCGGCAGGATCCAAGTGGGCATGGGTTCGAGAGAAATGCTCTTTCACGGCGACCCGTGCGGATCAAGCCAGTCTCCGTGAAGAAAGTTCAGCAGCTAACTACAGATCAGTTGGTTGAACGGTACAACACACTAGGTTCGCAAATGGTCGACAGTATGATTTCGAAGTCCAAGAGAACGCATTACGCGTTGCACGAGCAACAAATGCTTTTGATCAGTGAATTGGCATCCAGGCAGGATAAAAGGAGCCCCAAACCACTGCTGAGCGGTCCACAAGGTGATGCATCCAGTGCAACGCCAATGATCGACGCGCTTCTGAATCCGAACGATCCCTTCCCGCCCAAGCCAGGGCCAACCGAGGCAGTCGCAGAGCAGCCCGCTCAGTCGGCTTCACGGCTGCGTAAAGCAGAATGGTTTTAAGCACGATCATCAAGGGTTTGCGGTTCGGTTCATTGTGGGAGCTGCCTTGCCGGACCGGTCGCAGAGGGCCGCAACATGGCCCGGCGATTTGGCTGTGATGCGAAGACCCTGGGGGCGCTTCGCACCCCGATCGCGACACAAGGCCGCTCCTACAAAGGCTGCAATCAGCGCAGGGTGATTTCCCCGGTCTGCCGGTGTAGCAGCAACTCGGCCAGCGCTCTGGTCATCTGCACGTGATGCACTGCGTTGACCAGCATGTTGATACCGGGTTCACCGGCATTGGCGCAGATGTATTCGTCCAGCGAGTTTTCGATGCCGGCCATCAACTGGAGGGTGTGGGTCAGGGCGTCAACCGAAGGCGTGTCCTGGTTGATGGTGTAGAAGGGGCGGGCTGTCAGGATTGCAGGAGGATCGGGGACGATCTTCTTCATGGCGTATTCCTCTGAAACAGAAGGGCACTGCCACCTGAATCTTTCTCACGGATCGAGGGTGGCAGCCGTACGCGGGGTGAGAAACCGAGGAGAAATACGCAATGACTCGGCCAGGCCGAAGCCTGCCCACGTACGGCCGCCATTAGAGGTGCTGCGTAAAATCTCTGTCGGGTTCTCACACCCGGTCACCGAAGCGACCCGGAAACGTTATCCGTGAGGTGTTTCCCCGACAACAGCGATAGTTCGGCAGCGCGCGTAGGGTAATTCCTAAGCGGGTTGATTCTGAAGCATTGGGTTGCAGGTTCAGAAATATCTTACGGTGGTAGCTGCGCCGGTGTTCGCGGGCACGCCCGCTCCCACAGGTACGGCGCAAGGTTCTCGGCGTACGCGGTCAGTGGGAGCGGGCATGCCCGCGAAGAGGCCCGCACAGGCAACCACTTACTTGGGATAGAGCGGCGGCAAGCTGCCGTTCTCGCCCGCCGGCAGCAACACCTGCTCAGCTGGCGGAATGGTACCAATCGCCCGCCACAAATCCTCCCCCTGCCAATACTGCCCGCTCTCGCTGTACAACGCCCCGTTCAAACCATCCAGCGCATCCGACAACGGCACGAAGCGCGCCGCCATCTCGGCCAGGGTTTCCGGTTGCTGCCGGGCCCAGGCATCCAGCGCCTGGCGCGTAGCCTGGGGGTCGTTGGCCTGGCATGCGCGCTTGAGGTCGTCCAGCAAGGTGCGTGGGCTTGGCCCGTTCTGCGCCGTGCGCAGCACCGCTGGCCGCGAACGGGCGCGCCACCACAGGGCAAAGCCCAGCACGGTGGTCAGGGCAAACACCAGTGTGGACAGCTGCCAGGGCCACAGCAGGGTGCTGGCGCTGCTGTTGTCGCCCACCGGGGTGTCGGCGCTCAGTGCCGGGTTGTCCAGCACGTTCAGCGTGCGCGCCGGCAGGCTGCTGTGCTCCAGGTGGTCTTCGCGGGTGTTCCACCAGGCCACTTCCAGCGCCGGCAACGCCAGCGTGCCGCTGTGGGTCGGCACCAGGGCCTCGCGCTCTTCGCGGTTGGCGGTCATGCCCCGTTCGCTGATTTCGTTGCGCAGCAGCGGCTGGTCAGGGTAACGGCGCAGGCCGATGATCTCCGTAGCCGGCAGCGGCGGCAGTTGGGTGCTGGACAAGCCTTCGGCACGCAAGGTGATGTTGCGCGTCAGCGAGTCGCCAATCTGTACCTGCTGGCTGCCGGGGTCCGGGCTCCAGTGCTCTTCCAGGGTCAGGCTGCTGGCTGGCAACCACGGCAAGCCAGCCGGCCAGGCTGCCGGAATCGGCCGTACCGTGAGGCGCAAGGGCAGCGAGCTGACCTGCACCTGGTGGCCGGCGCGGGCCGTGCCATTGGCCTGCGCTGCTTCGTCGCTGCTGGCAGCTGCCGTGGCGGTGAACGTCAGCGACGGGATGTCGAGGGTGCCACTTTGCTGGGCATACACCGCATAGCGGGTTTCGATCACGCCATGACGCACGCCGTTGATTTCCTTTTCATACGTGCGCGACTCGCCCAACGGCTCGACCTTGGCGTTCTCCAGTTGCAGGGAGCTGAGGCTGCTGTCGTCGTACAGCGCTACCGAGTGGTAGATGCGCAGGGTCAGCACGGCTTGGGCCTGGACATAGACGTCGTGGCTGTCGAGGGTGGCTTCGATGAATACCTGAGCGTTGTCCTGGCGGTTGGCATCGGCCTGCAGCACTTGCAGTTCGATGGCCTGGCTGTGCGACTGGCCCAGCCGCAGCTCGGGGATGCGCAGGGTACCGCTGCGCCGTGGCAGCAGGGTAATGATCCAGCGGGTGCTGGCACGGGTTTCGCCGTCCAGGGTGTGCAGGCTGTTCAGCTGTCGCGTGCCGCGCACTTCGAAGTCACCTTCCAGGGCGCGCAGGTCGGGCTTGCCGAACTGGGTGACGTCCTGGCTTTCCAGGGTCAGTTCCAGGCTTTCGCCAGCTTCCAGGCGGGTGCGGTCGACGCTGGCCTGCAGCAGCGGTTCGGCCTGGGCCAGCACGGCCCACAGCAGGGTGAGGAGAAAGACGCCGAAGCGACTCATTGTGATTTTTCCTGATGCAATTGCTGTTCATACCAGAATTTGCGTCGCAGCAGCTCTGCCGGGTTGTCGGGGATTTCCCGCAGCCATTGCTCCAGGGCTTGGCGCTGTTCGCCGTCGAGGCTGGTCGACACCGGGCGCTGTGGCGGCTGGATGACACTGTCGTCGCTCCCGGCCTGGTTGCCGGGGGCGGCCTGGCTGTTGCTGCTGCTTTCGCCGGGTTGTTCGGGGCTGGCCTGTTGGTCGTCGCCGGGTGTGCCTTGGGCCGGGCTGCTGGCCGAGCTGCTGTTGCCTTCGGTTTCGCTGCCGGGCGTGTCTTGGGCATCGCTGCCGGGCGGTTGTTCCTCGGCCTTGGCTTCACGTTGTTGCAGCAGTTGCTGCACCAGCGCCTGGTTGTCCAGCGCGGCCTGCAGGTCGGGCTGACGCTCCAGGGCTTGCTCGTAGGCATCCAGGGCGGCTTCCAGCTCGCCACTGCGGGCCAGGGCATTGCCTCGATTGTAGTGGGCTGCTGCAGTGTCGCCTTGGGAAAATGCCTCGGCGGCACCGGCATAGTCGCCGGCCTGGTACAGGGCCATGCCGCGCCATTGCGGGTTCTGGAAGTGACGCGCAGCGCTGGCCGGGCGGTTTTGCTCCAGCAGCTTCTGGCCTTGCTGGTCGGGGCGCAGCCACAGGTCGTTGAGCTCGAAAGCCTGGCCAGGCTGCGGCAAGGCCAGCAGTAGCGGCAGGCAGAACAGCCAGCCGCGCCGGCCGGCGCAGGCGGCCAGCAGCAACAACGGAATCAGCAGCCAGTAACCTTGGTCGGCCCAGCTGTCCAGTTGCAGGGTCTGGCCGTCATTGCGCCCGCTCCGCGGGTTGTCGAACAGGCCCAGGCCACGCAGGTCGAGGTCGTCGATGCGGGCGTGCCGGTAGCGCCCGCCCGTGCCGCTGATAAAACCCTTCAGGCTGGCGCTGTCCAGGCGAGGCAAGAGGATGCCGCCCTGGTCGTCTTTAAGGTATTCGCCATTGGCCTGGCGCACCGGGGCGCCTTCGCGGCTGCCGATGCCCAGCATCAGCAGGCTTGGGCCCTGGCGGCCGAGGGCCTGGGTGATGCCCTGGCGCTCGGCGGCGCTGAGCGCTGAGCCTACCAGCAGCAGGCGGCCTTGGCCGAGGCCGCTCTGGGCCAGGAGCGCCAGGCCTTTTTGCACGGCCAGGTCGGCACGCTGGCCGGGTTTGGGCATGATCGACGGGTCGATGGCCTCGAGCAAATTGCGGGTGGTGGCCAGGTCGTCGGACAGCGGCACCAGGGTGTGCGCGGAGCCGGCATACACCACCAGCGCCGTCTGGCTGTCGCGGCGGTGTTCAAGCAGGTCGAGGATCTTGCGCCGGGCCTGTTCCAGGCGGTTGGGCGGGCTGTCCTCGGCGAGCATTTGCGGGGTCAGTTCGAGCAGGATCACCAGCGGGTCGGCCGGGCGCTGACGGCTTTCTTCCAGCCGCTGCCAGCTGGGCCCGAGCAGCGCCAGGATCACCAGTAACCAGGCAAGGCCCAGCGCCACCCACGGCAGTTTGCTGGTGCTGCCGCTGCCGCCACCCAGCAGTACACCGTGGAAGGCTGGCGGCAGAATCATCTGCCAGCGCCCGGCGCGCTTGCGCCGGTGCCACAGCTTGTACAGCAGCCAGCCGAGCACGGGAACCGCCAGCAGCCAGAGCGGGCGCAGCCATTGGGGCCACAAGTCGATCATCGCCGCCTCCTTAAACGCAGGCGCTTCAAGCGCTGGCGCCATTCCGGGTGCGGCTGCAGGAAGCGCGGCTTGCGCAGCAGGCGCTGCAACAGGTTGTCGGGCCACTGCACGGCCACCACCAGCAGCACGCTGAGCAGCAGCGCCAGCGCCAGCGGCCATGCGTACAGGGCCTGGGCTGTGCGCGCCTGGGTCGGTTGCTGGGCCACTGGCTCCAGTTGGTCGAGGGTATCGCCGATAGCGTCCAGTTCGGCGCCGTCATGGGCGCGGAAGTAGGCACCGTGGGTGATGTCGGCAATTTCCTTGAGCGCGGCTTCGTCCAGGTCCAGGCTCGGGTTGAGGCCGAGCAGGCCTGGGGTGCCACTGGCTTCGGGGTTGGCGCCGATACCGATGGTGTAGATGCGCACGCCTTCCTGGGCCGCCAGGCGGGCGGCTGTCAGCGGGTGAATCTGCCCGCCGTTGTTGGCGCCGTCCGTGATCAGCACCAGCACCCGGCTTTGTGCCGGGCGTTCGCGCAGGCGTTTGACCGCCAGGCCAATGGCGTCGCCGATGGCGGTGTTCTTGCCTGCGATGCCGATCTGCGCCTCGATGAGGAAGGTGCGCACGGTGCGCCGGTCAAAGGTGAGCGGCGCCTGCAGGTAGGCCTGGCTGCCGAACAGGATCAGGCCCACGCGGTCGCCTTCACGGTCTTGCAGGAAGTCGCCCATCAGCGCCTTGACCAGGTCGAGGCGGCTGATGTCCTCGTTCTGCCACTGCATGTCGGGGAAGTCCATCGACCCGGACACGTCCACCGCCACCAGCAGGTCGCGGCCGCTGGCGGCGATCGGCACCGGTTCGCCCAGCCATTGCGGGCGAGCGGCGGCGCACAGCAGCAACAGCCAGATGACGACGAACGGTGCCTGCTGGCGCCAGGTGGGCAGGTTGAGCCTTGCGCGGCGCCCGGCCAGGCCTTCCAGCTCGTTGAGGAAACCCACCTTGAGCACCGGTTCACCACTGTCGGCAGCGGGCAGCAGCAGGCGCGCCAGCCATGGCAGCGGCAACAGGGCGAAGACCCACGGCCAGGCCAGTTCAAACATGCTTGCGGATCCAGATTTCGACGGCTTGGCTGAGCCCGGCGATGGCCTTGTCGTCGAGCTTGCACTCGGGTTTATAGGCGCCTTCTACCAGTACCATCCAGCGGGTCAGGCCGGCGGCCGGGCAGCGGTTATCCAGAAAGGCCAGCCACTCGCGGCCGTTGAGGGTGTGGCTGTTGGCGCCTGGGTAGTGGTTGCGGCACAGGCGCTTGAGCAGGGCGTTGATCTGTTGCAGCCAGGCGCCGGCCGGGGCGCCGTCATACGGGCGTGGCAGGCGGGCCAGCTCGGCCAAGGCCTCCAGGCGCACCGGGTCCAGGGGTTGTTCGGCGCGCACGATGCGGCGTTTGCCCGGGCGCCAGCGGCGCAGCCGCCACAGGCCCCAGCCCAGGAGTGGCAGGACGGCCAGCAGCAGCCACCAGCCTGGTGCGGGTGGCCACAGGCTGACCGGTGCCGGGGCGATCAGTGGGTGCAACTGGTCGAGCGGGTTCATGACGCGCTCCGTGGCCGCTGGGCGTTCAGGTACTCGCGCAGTTGTTCGACCATTTCACTTTGCGTGCTCAGAGGCATCAGCACCACCCTCAGCTTTTGCGCCATCAGCTCCCAGCGCTCGATGCGGGCTTCGGCCTGCTGGCGGTAGGCCTGGCGCAGGTTGGCGTCGAGGGTATCGAGCTCCAGCTGGGCACTGCGCTGGGCGAAGCGCAGCAGGCCGGCGGCAGGCAACGCGTGGTCGAGCGGGTCGGATACCGGCAGCAACAGCAGGTCGCAATGCCGTGAGAGCATGGCCAGGTGCTGTTCCACCTGGGCGCTGAGCGAGCGTTCATCGCAGATCACGATGGCCAGGCTGCCGGGGCGCAGCACTTCGCGGGCGCGGCGCAGGGCCAGGCCGAGGCTGTCGGCCCCGGGTATGGCTTCGGTGTGCAGTGACTGGTTGACCTTTGCCAAGCGGTTGAGCAGTTGCAGCAGGCTTTGCTTGCTGCGTCGGGGCTTGATTTCGTGGTGTTCGTTGTCGCCGAACACCAGGCCGCCGATGCGGTCGTTGTGGCCCAGCGCTGCCCAGCCGAACAGCGCCGCAGCCTGGGCCGCCAGCACGGACTTGAACATCAGCCCTGAGCCGAAGAAAAGCCGTTGGCTTTGCTCGACGAGGATGAAGATCGGCCGCTCGCGTTCTTCGTGGAACAGCTTGGTGTGCGGCTCCTGGGTACGCGCAGTGACACGCCAGTCGATGTTGCGCACATCATCGCCGGCCTGGTAAACGCGCACCTGGTCGAAGTCCACGCCGCGCCCGCGCAGCTTGGAATGGTGCAGGCCCACCAGTGGGCTGCGCTGGCCGGGCTTGGAAAACAGCTGGATTTCGCGCACGCGGTGGCGCATGTCGATCAGCTCGGCAAGGCCAATGCGGATGCCGTGTTCGGCCAGCTGCGCAGTGGGCATGGGTTCAGGCAACGGCGACGACGTCGAGGATGCGCTGGACCACGCGGTCCTGGTCGATCCCTGCCGCCTCGGCCTCGAACGAGAGGATGATGCGGTGGCGCAGTACGTCGAACAGCACGGCCTGGATGTCTTCGGGGCTGACGAAGTCGCGCCCGGCCAGCCAGGCATGGGCACGCGCGCAGCGGTCCAGCGAGATGGAGCCACGCGGGCTGGCGCCGTAGGCGATCCAGTCGGCCAGCTCGGTGTCGAACTTGGCCGGGGTGCGGGTGGCCATGACCAGCTGCACCAGGTATTCCTCCACTGCGTCGGCCATGTACAGGCCAAGGATTTCCTTGCGCGCGGCGAAGATGGCCTGTTGGCTGACCCGGCGTTCAGGCTTGGTCTCGCCGCCCAGGGCTTCACCCCGGGCCTGCGCCAGGATGCGCCGCTCTACGGCGGCGTCGGGGAAGCCGATTTTTACATGCATCAGGAAGCGGTCGAGCTGGGCTTCGGGCAGCGGGTAGGTGCCTTCCTGCTCGATCGGGTTTTGCGTGGCCATGACCAGAAACAGCGGCGACAGGTCGTAGGTGCTGCGGCCCACGCTGACCTGGCGCTCGGCCATGGCTTCGAGCAGTGCCGACTGAACCTTGGCCGGTGCGCGGTTGATTTCGTCGGCCAGCACCAGGTTATGGAAGATAGGCCCCTGCTGGAACACGAAGCTGCCGGTTTCCGGGCGGTAAATCTCCGTGCCGGTGATGTCGGCCGGGAGCAGGTCGGGGGTGAACTGGATGCGATGGAACTGCGCTTCGATGCCTTCTGCGAGTTCTTTGATGGCTTTGGTCTTGGCCAGGCCCGGTGCCCCTTCGACCAGCATGTGGCCGTCGGCCAGCAGCACGATCAACAGCCGTTCGACCAGTTTCTCCTGGCCTAGGATCTGGGTAGAAAGAAAAGTGCGCAGCGCGATCAGCGCTTCACGGTGTTCCATCGGCGACGGTTCCTGGTAGGGGGCCTGAGGCGGCGCGAGGCAGCAGCCTTGGCAAGGGGGGATACTTTAATCTATCCGGGGGGGCGACCACCAATGGCGGCGGGTAAATTTATCGTTGCAGACGGGCCTGCGGGCAAAGAAATGTCCCACGCATGGCTGGCCTTTGCCTGATGGTCCGTGACGGCGTGCTGGCGCCTGCTTGTGCTTTTGGGACAAGCAGGAGACACGATGATGAAAATGAGCAGCGCCAGCACGGCAAACCTTACGCCGGTCACCCTGCGTTTTGGCGTGTTCTTCGATGGCACCGGAAACAACCTGCACAATGCCACGGCGGAGGGTGAGCAGGGTGACAAGGGTGGCAGCTATGGCAACGCCTTGAGCAATGTGGCCCTGTTGCATGCGTTGTATCCGGCTGATGCTGCCGGTGCCGACGGGCCGCAGGCGTTCTTGAAGCGCTATGTGGAAGGCGTGGGCACGCTGGCGGGTGAAGCCGACCATGTCTACGCCTCGGCCACCGGGCATGGGCGCACAGGGGCAGAGGCCCGGGTTGCCGAGGCGTTGCAGGGAATGGCCGAGCAACTGCGGGCATGGCGCCAGGCGCATCCGCAGGCAACGCTGGAAGGGGTCGAGTTCGATCTTTTCGGTTTCAGCCGCGGTGCGGCGGCGGTGCGGCATCTGGCCAACCTGCTGCACGAGGGCGCGGGCGGGCTGTTGTCGGTGGCGTGCGAAACCTCGATCAACTTTATCGGCCTGTTCGACACCGTGGCGGCGATCATCGCGCCCTTACAGGGTGACTTCGACCCTGCAGACGGCCGCCATGGTGGCCTGCGCCTGGGCCTGGGTGCGGGTATTGCCCGGCACGTGGTGCAACTGGTGGCCGAGGACGAGCGACGGCATAACTTCCCGCTGGTGCGCAGTGGCCACGACATCGTGCTGCCGGGCGTGCACTCGAATATTGGGGGTGGTTACCCGGAGACCCTTCTGGAGCAGGTGCTGCTGTGCAAGCCGCAGTCCCAGTGCGTGCCTGCAGGCACGCGTGTCGAGCAGTGCCGCGTCCATGCCAAGGTGAGTGCCTTGCTGGCTTCGACGTTTGCCGATATGGGCGAACCCAGGCCGCAAGTGATGACCTGGGAGGAGCCGATTGCGGGCGGGCGTCGGGACGAGGCGCAAAAGCAGGTCTATGCGGCGGTGTACCGGGAGCGGCAAGTGGCGGGGCACCTGTCCCGGGTGTACTTGAGCGTGATGCGGGCATTGGCGGTGCGCGCGGGCGTGCCGTTTGCGCCGTTGGGGGCGCAGGCTGAGCATTGGCTGCCGGATGAGTTGTCGAGCATCAGCCGAAAACTGCATGCCTTTGCCTTGGGGGAAACTGGCCAGGTGGGGTTGAGCGAGGAAGAACAGCGGCTGTTGCGCGACAGATACGTGCATGCGTCAGCGAACTGGAATGCAGTGAAGGGCTTGCGCAACAGTGTGCTGGATGTGCTGTTCGTCAATCGGCCGGGGGCAGGCGGGCGAGTGATGCATGCCAACCCGGCGTAATGAGTGATTGATCGTGGCCTGGCAATGCTGCACCGGGCCTACAGGGCGCGCGCCAGCTGTTCAGTCGCGCGCCTTCTGGCTGAATACATCTCCTGTGCCAGGGTCAGCAGCACCGTCAGCAACATGAACACCACCGATGCGATGAAAATCCCGTTGGGCAGGTGCTGATCGAGCATCCAGCCGAACGCCACCGGCCCGATGGCGCCACCGATGTTGAACCCGGTCGACACCAGGCCGAAGGTTTTGCCCTCGGCCCCGGGTGGCGCCGCCGCCTTGACCAGCATGTCCCGTGATGGGGCGATGACCCCGGTGAGCAAGCCGATGGCACCCAGTACGACCACCAATGCCCAGCCCTGCAGCAGCCCCAGTGCCACCAGAGCGGTCAGCGCAGCCGCCAGCGCGAAGGCCAGCGCCGCCACCAGGCCATGGCGCCGGGTACGGTCGGCCAAAGCGCCCCCGCACAGCACGCCGGCTGCGCTGCTCAGCAGGAAGGCGGTGAGCGCGGCGTTGGCCCAGGCCAGTGTCAGGCCTTGGCCCTGGACCAGGGCGGCTACGGAGAACTTCTCGATGGCACTGGTGCTCAGGTTGAGCAGGATGAACAGCACCGTCAGCACGCCGATCATGGGGGTGAACAAACGTACGCGGCCTGTTGCTGCGGCCGGGCCTGTGTCTTGTTTGTTGGCAGGCCTGGCGACCCGGTACACGCCACTGCCGGGTATCGAAATCAGCAGTAGCGCGGCTACCCCGAATACCGCGCCCGCCGCCAGGGCTGCCCGCGTGCCGAGCGCCGCGGCGATGCCGAGAAATACGGCTGGGGTAACGGCCGAACCGAGGAAACCGGCAAAGGTATGAATAGAGAACGACCGCCCCAGGCGTGCGGGCTCGATGCCGTTGGCCAGCAGCGCATAGTCGGCCGGGTGGTACACACCATTGGCCAGGCCAGCCATGGCCATCGCCACCAGCAATACCGCATACCCGGGGCTGGCCGCCAGCAGCACGAAGCTGAGGCTGCCCAGCAACAGCCCGGCCTTAAGCACTTTACGTGCACCATAGTGGTCGACGGCATAACCCAGCGGGGCCTGTACCAGCGCGGAGACGATGTTGAACACTGCCAGGGCTACGCCCAGCTCTACGAAGCCCACGCCCAACAGGCCGGGCAATACGGGCAGTAGCGCCGGGATCAGCATGATGTGCACGTGGCTGACGAAGTGCACGGCAGCAATTTGGGTCAGCAGCTTGGGGCCAGCGTGGGGCATGTCGATACCTGTTGAACAGCGTGCGCCCCTGGCGCACGGCAAGGTGGTGGAAAGCCCGCTTAGCGGGAGGCGCCCCGCAAACCGGGCAGGCGACCGTTCAGGACAACGTGGGCCAGCAGACCAATGACCAGGCCCCAGAAAGCCCCGCCAATGCCCAACAGGCTGATGTTGGCCGCCGCCGCCAGGAAGGTGATCAGTGCTGACTCGCGTGAACGGGCATCGGCCAGGGCGCTGGCCAGGCTGGCGCCGATGGTGCCCAGCAGGGCAAGGCCCGCCAGGGTGGTGATAAAGGTGCCCGGCAGGGCCATGAAGACACTCGCCAGCGTGACCCCGAACACCCCGACGAGGATGTAACAGACACCGGCGGCGATACCCGCCACCCAGCGCTTGTCCGGGTTTTCATGGGCTTCCTTGCCGGTGCAGATGGCCGCGGTGATGGCCGCGATGTTGAACGCGTGTGAACCGAAGGGCGCCATCAGCAACGAGCCCATGCCGGTGACGGCGACAATCGGGTTGGCGCTGGTCTTGAATCCATCGTTGCGCAGCACCAGCATGCCGGGCATGTACTGGCCGGTGAGGGTGATCAGGAACAAGGGCAGGGCCACGCTGAGGGCCGCGTTGAGGGAGAAGGTGGGCGCTGTGAAAACCGGTGAGGCAAATTCCAGCCGCAACGTGGTCAGGCCTACTTGCCCCTGCAGCAACAGGTACCCCAGGCCCAGCAGCAGTATGGCGACCACGGCGTAACGGGCGGTGAAGCGTTTGAAAGCCACATACGCTGCAATCAGCAACCCGGCGAGGCTGGGGTCGACCGACAGGCTGGCAAAGGCACCGATGCCGAACTGCAGCAGGATGCCGGCCAGCAGGCCGGCGGCAATGCCGCCGGGCACTACGCGCACCAGCCGCTCGAAGCACCCGCTCAGCCCCAGCACCACGAAGCCGGCGGCCGACAGCAGGTAGGCACCTATGGCCTCGCTGTAGGGCACGCTGGCCAGGGCGGTGACCAGGAACGCGGCGGCGGGCGTGGACCAGGCTGTGATGACCGGCTCGCGGCTGTACCAGGACAATGCCAGGCCGCTGAGGCCGACGCCGATCGACACCGCCCAGACCCACGATGATGTCAGCTCCGGGCTCAGCCCGGCCACTTTGGCCGCCTGGAACACCAGGATGAACGTGCCGCCGTAGTTGACGATCACCGAAACGAGTCCGGCAATCACCGGGTGAAGGATGTCTGTCAGCCTGAGCGGGGTGGTAGAGCTTTGAGCAGGCGCGTCCATGGTTGCCTCTGGTAATGGTCAGATGAGGAGCCGTTTTGTGCGGCGAAGGGGTAATCCGACTGCAGCGTCATTGGCCCTTGCGCAGCCCAAGGCTGCTCCTGAAGAAAAAGACTGCCCGACAGCGACAGGCTGCCGGGCAGGTTTGGGCGTCAGTTGGTCAGCGCCACCAGCAGGCTTTTCAGGTGGTTGCTGCCTTGCGCATCCAGCGGCTGCAGGGGCAGGCGTGGGGCGCCGACATCCTGGCCGAGCATTTTCAGGCCGGCCTTGATGGTGGTCGGCAGGCCACGGCGGGTGATGTACTCCAGCAGCTCGTACTGGCGGTAGAACAACGCACGGGCTTCGGCCAGATCGCCTTGTTGTACGGCGTCCCACAGCGCCAGGTTGAGTGCCGGGATCAGGTTGGGCGCGGCGGTACACCAGCCCGTGGCGCCGGCCACCAAGGCTTCCAGGGTCAGCGGGTTGCAACCGTTGTAGAACGCCACCTGCCCATCTGTAGCCGTGAACAGGCGGTGCATGCGCTGGATGTCACCGGTGCTTTCCTTGACCATGGTCACAGTGGGCACTTCGCCGAGGATACGCAGGATCAGCTCCACCGACAGGTCGGTGCCGCTGGTGCCCGGGTTGTTGTAGAGCATGATCGGAATGTCGATGGCGGCGCCGACCGCCTTGTAGTGGGCGATCACTTCGGCTTCGGTGAGCTTCCAGTAAGAGATGGGCAGCACCATCACCGCCGTAGCACCGCAGGCCTGTGCCAGGCGGGCACGCTGCACGGTGCGGGCGGTGGTCAGGTCGGAGACGCTGACCACGCTGGGTACGCGCCCGGCAATGCGTGCCTGGCTGAAGCGCACCACGGTTTCCCATTCGCTGTCGGACAGGTAAGCCCCTTCGCCGGTGCTGCCCAGCGGCGCGATGGCGTGCACGCCGTCTGCGATCAGGCTATCGATGGACGTGCCCAGGGCATCCAGGTCGAGTGAGCCGTCTGCCGTGAAGGGAGTGATGGTGTAGCCGATAACGCCGCGAATTACAGGTGTAGACATGACCAGGCACCTTTGCCGTTGTTGAGGAAAGCGTACAGATTCGATCAGCCCAGGCAGTCGCCATGGGCACGCAAGGCTCGGCGCGCGTAGTAGCTGAAGGCGGCACCGTGACGTTTGGGGGTGGAAATCCAGTCGTGGGCCTCTTTGCCCAGTGCTTCGGGGATGGGGCGGATGTCACCGGCGCCCATGGCCAGCAGTTGCATCTTTGCTGCGCGCTCGAACAGCAGGGCGAGCACGCAGGCTTCCTCGATCGAACGCCCAGCGATCAGCAGGCCATGATGGGAAAGCAGGATTGCGCGCTTGTCGCCAATCGCGTTCGCGATGATTTCGCCTTCTTCGTTGCCCACCGGTACACCGGGCCATTCCTTGAGGAATGCACAGTCGTCGAACAGGGGGCACAGGTCCATGTGCGAGATGGCCAGCGGAACTTCCAGCATTGACAAGGCGGCGCTGTGCAGTGGGTGGGTGTGGATGATGCAGTTGACGTCGGGGCGGGCGCGGTACAGCCAGCTGTGGAAGCGGTTGGCCGGGTTGGCCATGCCACGGCCTTGCAGCACCGTCAGGTCTTCGTCCACCACCAGCAGGTTGGAAGCGGCGATTTCGTCGAAGCCAAGCCCCAGTTGTTGGGTGTAGTAGGTGCCAGGTTCCTGCGCACGCGCAGTGATCTGCCCGGCCAGGCCAGAGTCGTGGCCGCCGTCGAACAGGATACGGCAGGTGAGGGCGAGCTTTTGTCGCACGGTGTAGGTGTTGTCGGTCAGCGCCGTCAGCATCTGTTGCTGGGCGAGTTTGACAAGCTGGTCCTTGGGGGTGTGCATGGTGGTCGTCATGGGCGGTACCTGCAGGGGTGGAGACTAGGGATGGCTGATCGGCGCGGAGGCGACGCCAGGACACGGCGTTGATCATAATGACACAAGGTGTCATATGCAAGCGATGTGTCATCCTTGCCTCAGGGCCTCAACACATCAGTGCCAGCGCAATCTGTTATGGCGTGCATACGCAACTGGTATTACTTGCCCCGGCTTCACGCTGTTTAGCATCGATCGGGTCTTAACCGTCGACGAGAACAACAACGTGAACCTTGGAACCCTATCCAGTCGAAGTGCCAGATACTGGCCTGAACGTCTGGCGGTGATCGACCGCCACACCCGGCTGACCTTCGCTCAGCTCGAACAACGGGCCAACCAGCTGGCCTCGGCCTTGCTGGCACAGGGCATCGCCACGGGCGAGCATGTCGCCATCCTGGCGCCCAACCGCGCCGAACTGGTGGAAGCAGAGGTGGCTTTCTACAAGGCCGGCCTGGTCAAGGTACCGGTCAATGCGCGCCTGGCACCGGATGAAGTGATTCAGGTGCTCAACGACGCCTGCAGTGTCGCGCTGATCGCCGATGCGCAACTCGCCCAGGCGTTGCTGGCCCGCAGGCAGGAGGTACCTGCGTTACGCTTGATCGTGACCTTGGGTGAGCGGGGCGGTGACATCACCTATGCCGCGCTGCTGGCCCAAGGCAGTAGCCAGCCAATCAGCTGCGACCTGCCTGACGACGCCCTTGCCGTTTTGCATTACACCTCTGGCAGCTCTGGTGTGCTCAAGGCTGCGATGCTCAGCGTGGGCAACCGCAAGGCGCTTATCCGCAAGAGCCTCGCCAGCCCTACCCGTCGCGCCGCCCCGGGCGATGTCATGGCTCACGTCGGGCCTATCACCCATGCCAGCGGCATGCAGCTGATGCCACTGCTGGCGGTCGGTGCCTGCAACCTGCTGCTGGAGCGCTACGACGACCAGCTGTTGCTCGAGACCATCCAGCGCGAAGGCGTAACCCGCTTGTTCCTGGTGCCTGCCATGATCAATCGCCTGGTCAACTTCCCCGATGTCGAGCGCTACGACCTGAGCAGCTTGCGCCTGGTGATGTACGGTGCCGCGCCGATGGCACCAGCGCTGGTGAAGCGGGCCATCGAGGTCTTCGGGCCGATCCTGGCCCAGGGTTACGGTGCTGGCGAGACCTGCTCGCTGGTAACCGTCCTGACCGAACAGGACCATTTGTGCGAGGGCGGCGACTACCGGCGCCTGGCCTCATGCGGGCGTTGCTACTTCGAAACCGACCTGCGCGTGGTGAACGACCACTTCCAGGACGTCCAGCCGGGAGAGGTGGGCGAAATCGTAGTCAAGGGCCCGGACATCATGCAGGGCTACTGGCGCGCACCCCACCTCACCGCCGAGGTGATGCGCGACGGCTACTACCTGACTGGCGACCTGGCCACGGTGGATGAGCAGGGGTATGTGTTCATCGTCGACCGCAAGAAAGAAATGATCATTTCCGGTGGTTTCAACATTTACCCCAGCGAGGTCGAGCAGGTGCTCTACAGCATGCCGCAGGTGTTCGAGGCGGCGGTGGTGGGGGTGCCTGACGAGCAGTGGGGCGAAGCGGTGCGGGCGGTGATCGTGCTCAAGCCGGGCATGGCGCTGCAGGAGCAGGACGTCATCGAACATTGCGCCCAGGCCCTGGCCGGTTTCAAGAAACCACGTGCCGTGGACTTCGTCAGCGAGCTGCCGAAAAACCCCAACGGCAAGGTGGTGCGCCGGTTGATCCGTGACGCCTACTGGCAAAACAGCGAACGCCGTATCTGACACGAGGAACGACCATGTATCAGCCAAGCGAAAAGGCCCAGCAGATCATCGAGGCCATCAGTGGCTTCGTTCGCAACGAAATCCTGCCCCTGGAACAGCAAGCCGGTCTCAGTTGGGCAGAGCCGCACCCGCGGGCGGTGCTGCAGCAGGTATGGCAGCGCTCGTGCGAGCAGGGCTTCTACAACATCATGCTGCCCGAGGCGATAGGTGGCGCCGGGTTGAGCGTGTCAGACCTGTGTGCGGTCAAGGAAGCCACGGTGCTCACCGGCTCGATGCTGGCGCCGCATATTCTCGGCGAGCTTTCCGGGCCGCCCCGTATCGGCCATCTGTTCAAGGTGGCGAGCCCGACCCAGATCGAGGCGTTCCTGCAGCCGGTGTGCCGTGCCGAAAAGGCCGTGTGCTTCGCCCTGACTGAAAGCGAAGCCGGCTCTGATGCAACGGCGATCAAGACCTCCGCACTGCGGGAAGGTGAACACTATGTGCTGAACGGCGCCAAGCGTTACATTTCGGGTGCGCCCTATGCCGACATTGCGGTGCTGCTTGCAGTGACGGATCCTGGGCGCGGTGCCCAAGGGATTTCGGCATTCTTCGTCGACCTGAGCGCACCGGGGGTAAGGGTTGAAAGCGATTATTCGGTCATGTCCGGCGGTGGTGCGCATGGCGACATCATCCTTGAGGACGTACGGGTGCCGGCGGCCAACCGCATCGGTGAGCAGGGGCAGGGTTTCAAGCTGGCGATGGGGCGTATCACCCTCAACCGCCTGCTGCATTGCCCCACCTTGCTGGGGCTGGCCGGCCTGGCACTGAACCTCTCGATCGACTATGCCCGCACGCGCAAGCAGTTCGGCCAGCCTATCGCCATGTTCCAGTCGATCAACCATATGATCGCCGACATGGCCACCGAGCTGCATGCTGCACGCAGCATGGTCTACGCCACGGCAGCGGTGAATGACGCCGGCGGCAATATCCGCACCCAGGCCCCGATGTGCAAGCTGTTCGTTTCGGAGACGGCCTTCCGCATCGCCGATCGCGCCGTGCAGATACACGGCGGTGCCGGGCTGCTGCGTGGCAACCCGGTGGAGTGGATATTCCGTGCGACACGTATGATGCGCATTCTCACCGGAACCAGCGAGATCCAGCGCAACACCATCGCCAAGGGCGTGCTCATGCCTGAGCAATGACGCGGTATGCCCGGCCCGTGGTGGCCGGGTTCTCCAGACAAGAACAATAACGAGAGATCATCATGACTCATACTGACACCCCCGCACGTGCAGGCACGGCCTGGATGATTGCGGTACTGCTGGCGCTGTTGATGCTGGTGAACTTCCTGGACAAGGTGGTCATCGGCCTGGTGGCGGTGCCGATGTCCAGGGAACTGGGCTTGTCCCCTGCCGAGTTCGGCCTGGTAGGGGGCGCACTGCACTGGTTCTTCGCCATCTCGGCGGTGATAGGCGGCTTCATGGCCAATCGCCGGCCAACCCGCACCCTGCTGCTGGGCATGGGCGCGTTCTGGGCGCTTATCCAGTTGCCCATGTTGTTCGTCAGCTCGCTGTGGGCGATCGTCGCCTGCCGGGTGCTGCTGGGTATTGGCGAGGGACCGGCCTCACCGGTGGCTACACATGCCTTGTACAAGTGGTTCCCCAATGACCGTCGCAACCTTCCCGTGGCGCTGTTGCATACCGGCAGTGCGCTGGGGCTGCTGGTAGCGGGTGCCATGATCCCATGGATCAGTGTGCACTACGGCTGGCGCATGAACTTCATCGTGCTGGCGGTGATCGGCGCGGTGTGGTGCGTGCTGTGGTGGCGGCTTGGCAGCGAGGGCAACCTCGACCGCATTCGCCCGGGCCAGCTTGAAGAAGGGCAGGCCCCTGTTCCCTATCGTCGACTGCTCGGTGACCGCACGGTATTGGGCAACTACTTGTGCCACTTCGCCGCCAATTGGTCCCTGGCATTGACCCTGACCTGGGTACCGAGCTACCTGGAAACCGGGCTGGGTATCGACCCGATCATGACCGGCCAGGTGTTCGTCCTGTTCGTGGTGGTTACCACGCCGCTGAGCCTGTTCATGGCCTGGCTGTCCCAGCGAATGATGCGTGCCGGGTTGGCCACACGCTGGTCGCGCGGTGCGTTCGTTTCCGTGTGCCTGATCGCCAGCGGGCTGCTGTCGGCGGCATTGTTTCTGCCCGGTCTGAGCAACGTCGAGCGGATCGTCAGCCTCACGTTCAGCGGTGGGCTGGCGCTGGTGATGTACTCCGTGGGGCCTGCCATGCTGGCGGAGTTCACGCCCAGCGGGCAGCGCGGCGGCATTCTGGCGATCGGCAACGGTATCGCCTCGTTGGCCGGGCTGTCGGCACCGGTGGTCACCGGTTTGCTGGTGCAGGGCGCCGGGGCCGGGCACACGGCAGGGTTTGGCCAGGGTTTTCTGGTGTGCGGCGCGGTGCTGGTGATTGCCGGGCTGATCGGGCTGGCCTGGATGGACCCGCAGAAAACCCGGCAACGTCTGGTGCAGGTGGGCACGGCTGCGCCAGCCCAGGCGTGATGTTCACAGCGCTCAGAGGCTCTGCTCCGCTAGGGCCTCGCGCTCGATCAAGGTGCCTTTCCAGCGCTCGCTGCGCACTGCATCCACCAGCAGTGCGCGCACCAGGTCGCGCATGCAGGCGGCGGCGAACGACAGCGGCTTGTGCTGCGAGTGGGCCAAGGCGATGGTGCGGGTGATGCGCGGTTCCACTATCAGCCGCGCGCTGGCAGGCGCGGCCAGATCCAGCAGCGGCGGCCAGTTGCTGATGGTGGCCGCCAGGCCAGCACGGACCAGGCTGGTGATACCGGGGGCCGACTGCTGTTCGTAGCTGGAGTCCAGTGTCACACCGGTTTCCATGGCAGCCTGCTCGATGCGCCTGCGCAAGTGCAGGCTACGGGGTGGCATAACCAGGCGGCTCGCCGCGGCCTCAGCCAAGGTGATGGGCGACTCGTCAGGCCCGTGCCCAGGCAGGCCGACCCAGTACAGGTCTTCGGAAAACACGGGCTCGGCGACCACATGGACAAGCTCTTCGGCGTTGGGCACCACGCCGAAATCCACCTTGCCCAGTTCAATCGCCTGGCCACCTTCGCGGCTCAGGCCATCCCAAACGGTGAGCTTGATCCCCGGGAAGCGTGCCTGGGCCTGGGTAATGATGGCCGGCAACAACAGTGCCGAGGCAGTGGCGGGAATCGAGATGGCCACGTGCCCCTTGGGGTTGCCGCGGCTGGATTTCAGCTCGTCTTTCACCGAATCGAGCTGCTGCACGACCGATCGGGCCACTTCGTACAACTGCCGCCCGGCATCGGTCAGTTCGATACCGTCATGCTGGCGCGCCAGCAGTTGCATTTCCAGTTCGCTCTCCAGCAGGCCTATCTGTCGGCTCAAGGCCGGTTGGGCGATGAACGCCTGGCGTGCGGCATTGGAAAAACTGCCGGCTTCGACAATGGCGATCAAATAACGCAGCTGTTTCAAAGTCATTGTGGTTCTCAGGCTATGCCGAAGTGATATGGCAACCATCGGGAGACGCTATTTGTTCAGCCCCGGTGGCCTACTTAGTATCGGTAAGCAGCAAAACGAGGATAACAGAAACGTTCGAATAATTACCCAAGCCCTTGCCTGCAGGCCTTTGCGCCGTACTTAAGCATTAACTCGCAATTCACTCTCTAATAAACACAATAAGAGGTTAAGAGTGATGGCATCTCGTATTTTCGGTCGCTCGGGACCGTTGTCGGTACTTGCCTCATCAGTACTTTTTTCTGCGTCTGCCGGTGCCGCTCAGTTTCACTGGGGTGAACTTGAGGGGCAATTCGACTCGGCGCTTTCCTTTGGTACCAGCATTGCGACTGCCAACCCTGACCCGGCCCTGCACAACAGCGCCAACAGCGATGACGGCCGCCTGAACTTTGCCTCTGGCGATGTGTTTTCAGCGGTGTTCAAAGGCACCCATGACCTGGAGCTCAAGCACGACAACCTGGGGGTGTTCCTGCGCGGTACCTACTGGTACGACACGGCCCTGCGTGATCACGATCAGCGCTTCAAGCAGGTCGAGGACAACAACCGCAAGCGCTCGGCCAAGACCGCAGGTAGCCAGCTGCTCGATGCCTTCGGTTACTACCTGTACGACATCGACGGCCAACCGGGTTCGCTCAGGCTGGGCAAGCAGGTGGTCAACTGGGGTGAGAGCACCTTCATCCAGGGCGGACTGAACGTCATCAACCCCTTCAACCTTGCGGCATTGCGGCGCCCCGGCTCGGAAGTGAAGGACGCGCTGGTGCCGGTGAACCTGTTCTACTTCACCCAGAACCTCACCGAAGCGCTGTCGGTCGACGGTTTCTATCAGCTGGACTGGGAACAGACCCAGCTCGACAACTGTGGCACGTTCTTTTCGAACAACGACTTTTTGCCCGATGGGTGCGATGGCCTCGACGTGGGCGCCAAATTGCTCGGCAACCCCACAGCCGTGGCGGGGCTTGCGCCGTTCGGTGTGAACCTCACCAGCGAAGGCGTGCGCATACCTCGCGGCAGCGACCAGGATGCCCGCAACAGCGGGCAGTGGGGCGTTTCGCTGCGCTGGTACGTGGCGGCGCTGGACACCGAGTTTGGTGCTTACGCGGCGAACTACCACAGCCGCACGCCTTACCTGGGTACGGTCAGCAGCCCGTATTTCGACAACCGCCGTTTCGCCCCGCAGTTGTGCGCCAACCTCGCTATCGGGCTTGCAGACTGTGCCGCTTTCCTGGGCTCCAGCGCAGGCCAGTCGCTGGTCGGCGCGCTACGCCTGGGCACCTCGCAGTACCGGGTGCAATACCCCGAGGACATTCGCCTCTACGGCCTTTCGTTCTCCACCACCCTGCGCGCCGGCACGGCGCTGCAGGGGGAGCTGAGCTACCGGCCGAACATGCCCATGCAGCTCAACGGTACCGACATCATCCAGTCGTTGTTGAACGTCGATGGCCGCTCGCCCTTGCTCGGCGACGGCCTGCGGCCAGACAGCGCCAGTACGCTGTTCGACGGCTACCGCCGTAAAGAGATGACCCAGTTGCAGATAACCGCTGTTCACGCTTTCAGCCAGGTGATGGGGGCCAACCAGTTGCTGTTGATAGGCGAGGCGGGCGCCACCTACGTGGGCGGTCTGGAGGGCGCCTATGGCCCCCGTTACGGGCGCTCGGGCACGTTCAACAGTGGCGAACTGGCGGACAACAGCGTGTGCGTGGCCATTTCCAAAACCCCTGAGCACTGCAACGACGAAGGCTTCATGACCCCGTTTTCCTGGGGCTACCGGCTGCGTGCCACCTGGGCCTACCCCAACGTGATTGCCGGTTTCGACCTGCGGCCGAACCTGTCCTGGGCACATGACGTGCACGGCAACGGCCCGGTGGAGGGGTCGGCGTTCAGCGAAGGCTCCAGGGCCATCAGTGTCGGGTTGGATGCGACGCTCGCCAGCACCTACAGCCTGAGTGTGTCGTACACCGACTTTATCGACGGCGACTATGGCACCCGCGGCGACCGGGACTTCATCTCGCTGAGCCTGGGCGTCACTTTCTGAGGGCATGACAATGAAAATGCGCATGGTGATGATCGGCCTGTTCTGGGCGAGTGGCACGCTGGCAGCAGCCGGCCTGCCCGACAACCTGACCCCGGTGGGAGCCGAGCGTGCTGCCAGCCCCGACGGGCGCATCCCGGCCTGGCAAGGTGGGTTGAGCGCGGCTCAGCAACGCCTGGGCGACAACGGCACGCCGCTGGATCCGTTTGCCGATGAGCAGCCTCTGTACCGGATCACGGCCGCCAACTACCGGCAGTACCGAGGTCAGCTTACCGACGGCCAGGTGGCCTTGCTCAAACGCTTCCCAGCCAGCCTGAGCTTGCCGGTGTATCCCACCCACCGCAGTGTTGCGGTACCCGACGCGGTCGCGGCATCGGCCGCCCGCAACGCCGAGCAGGCGCAGCTGGATGACCAGGGCAACGGTGTGCGCGGTTTCACTGGCGTTATCGCCTTTGCGCAGCCAACCAACGGCCTGGAGGTGATCTGGAACCACCTGACCCGGCATCGCAACGTGAGTTACAGCCTGAGCTCCGACAGCGTCACGCCGCTGAAGAATGGCCGCTTCGTGCTGATGAGCGCGCGTCAGGAAGTGGCCCGGCCCGAAGGTTTGGCCAACCTGGGGGCGGGCAATGTACTTTATTACTTCACCTACCGCATGACGGCGCCCTCGCGGCTTGCCGGCGATGCGATGGTGGTGCATGAGACACTGGACCAGGTCGCCGAACCGCGTTTGTCCTGGGTGTACAGCGCCAGCCAGCGGCGGGTACGACGGGCGCCGAACATCGCCTATGACACCACTGGCCCTGGCACCGCCGGCCTGCGGACCGCCGACAGTCGCGACATGTTCAATGGCGCGCCTGACCGGTATGACTGGAAGCTGCTGGGCAAGCAGACGCTGCACGTGCCCTACAACAGCTACCGCTTGGCATCGCCTGAGCTGCGCTATGCGGACCTGATCAAGCCAGGCCACATCGACCCGGCACCAACCCGCTACGAACTGCACCGGGTATGGGTCGTGGAGGCGACGTTGAAGCCCGGGGCGCAGCATATCTACGCCAAGCGCCGGTTCTACCTGGATGAAGACACCTGGGCCATTCTCGAAACAGACAGCTACGACGCGCGTGGCGAGCTGTGGCGCACCTCCCAGGCCCATGGTTTCTTTCACCCCGGCGGCCAGGTGGCAGTCAACGCCATGGAGGTTACCTACGACCTCAAGAGTGGCCGCTACCATGCATCGGGCTTGATCAACGAGCAGCGTCGGCCCTTTGCCTTCAATGTGCGCACCAGCCTTTCGTACTTCTCGCCCGGCGCCCTGCGCAGCTTTGGTGTGCGCTGATGGGCGTGCCTGAACCACGGCCTGACTGGTCGCGGCGGCTGTTGGGGCAGGGTGAGGCGCCTGATCCGCGCTTCACGCTGGCCAACGAACGTACCTTCCTGGCCTGGGTCCGGACCGCGCTGGCGCTGCTGGGTGGCGCAATCGCCATCGAAACTTTCGCCGGCCACGTCCTCGAGACACCCCTGCGGCTGTGGCTGGTCGCTGGCCTGATGCTGCTGAGTGCATTGCTGAGCGCTGGCGCCTGCCTGCGCTGGCTGCGGGTAGAGCGGGCATTGCGTCAGCGACGTCCGTTGCCGTTGCCGGCACTGGTGCCCTTGTTGGCGCTGGGCTGCCTGGTCGCTGTACTGCTGGCAGGTCTCGTCCTGTGGCCACGCTGGCATGGGTGATCCGGGCCTGCAGGCAGAACGCACCGAGTTGGCCTGGCGGCGCACTGTGCTGGCGCTGGTGGTGGTGGCGGGGTTGGCCTGTCGTCAGGGCGATGTGTACGTGCTGGCATTGGCGGGCGTGGCCGCGCTGGCGCTGCAGGCCCGCCAAGGGCGGCGTTACGAACGGGGCCTGGCGATGTTGCAAGCCGAACGCGGCCAGCCTGCACCGTGGGGAGTGCTGGCACTGGGTAGCGTGGTGTGGCTCATGGCATTGGCAGGCTTGTGCCGGTTGGCGAAGGGCGGCTGAGCACAGTGCCGGCGCCGCCCGCTGCCGCTCAGGGCGTGACGATATTGAAGCGCGAATCAGCCTCTTCCAGCCCCCCCATGAATTGCAGGAACTTCACCCGCTCGCCTTTGATTTCGATTGCCCCTGCTGTGGCTTCCTTGAGAAAGCCTGTCTGCTTCAAGGCAATGCTGTCCAGTGTCTGTTTGCGCATGATGACCTCTACATCGGCCTTGGCGTGGCGCGCCAGGTCGCGGTGGGTGAGGACGCCGTTGCGCAGGGTGAGGGCGTAGTCTTCGTCCAGGTCGGAAAACCGCCAGTTGATGGTCAGGTTGCTATCGGCAGCCTTGTAGGCATTCACCCGCACGCCCAGGTAGTCGAAAAACAGGCTGGGTGTCAGGGCCCGCACCATGTCATCGGCGTTGCCGCCGCTACCCGCACCGGCGGCAACGCCTGAGCGCAATTCCTGCGCGCCACTGAGGTAGGCATTGCGCCAGGTGGCGTTCTCACTCTGGTAACCCAGTTGCTCCAGCGCGTCGGCCTGCAGTTCGCGGGCCTCGGTGTTGTCTGGCTCGGCGAATACCAGGTGGTTGACCAATTGCGCCACCCAGCGATAGTCGCCCTCGGCGAAGGCCTGGCGGGCCTGGGTCAGCACCTGATCGGCACCCCCCATCGCCGCCACGTAACGCTTGCCGGCCGCTTGCGGTGGCAATGGGTCGAGGTTGGCCGGGTTGCCGTCGTAGAACCCCATGTAGCGTTGATAGACGGCCCTGACGTTATGGCTGAGCGAGCCGTAGTAGTCGCGGCTGTACCATTTGCTTGCCAGGCGCGGCGGCAGGCTGGCCAGGGTCTGGGCAATTTCCATGGGGGTCTGGCCCTGATTGATCAGGCGCAAGGTCTGGCTGTCGATGAAGGCATACATATCGCGCTGGTCGGCCAGGTAGTCGCGGATGGCCGCACCACCCCAAGTGGGCCAGTGATGCTGGGCGAACACCACCTCGGCCTGCTCGCCGTAGCGCACCAGCGATTGGTCCAGGTAATGGGCCCACACTTTCGGATCGCGCACCAGGGCCCCGCGCAGCGTCAGTACGTTGTGCTGCACATGGGTGGCGTTCTCGGCCATGCACAGTGCCCTGAGCGCCGGGAAATAAATGTTCATTTCCGCCGGCGCCTCGGTGCCCGGGGTCAGCTGGAACTCCACCTCCACGCCGCTCAGGGTCATGCGTTGCAGCGGTTGGCTGATTTCGAGCGTCGGCGCGATTAGGCTGACAGTGGCATTGGCCGGCACGCCCTTGCCCAGTCCGGCATCCACCTGGCCTCGCGGCCCACGGGGCAGGGGGGCGCCGTACATGTACTGGGCGCGGCGTTTCATGGCCGGTCCGGCCAGCACGTTTTCGCCGATGGCATGTTCGAAGAACCCCTCGGGCGCGATGACCTGGACTTTGCCAGCCTTGACGTCCGCCTCGTTGATCACCCCGCGCACGCCGCCGAAATGGTCGACGTGCGGGTGGGTGTAGATCACCGTGGTCACCGGCTTGCGCGGGCGGTGCTTGAAGTACAGTTCGAGGCCCGCCTTGGCAGTCTCCACGGCAAGCAGCGGGTCAAGCACAATCAGCCCGTCCTTCCCTTCGACGATGGTCATGTTGGCCAGGTCCAGGCCGCGAAGCTGGTAGATGCCCTCGGTGACCTTGAACAGCCCGGCGATGTTGTTCAACTGAGCGAGTCGCCACAAGCTCGGGTTTACCGTGGCAGGGGACTGCGCCGGCGCCAGAAAAGCATACTGGGCCAGGTTCCATACGGTCTTGCCATCGGCCGTCGCGACTGGCCCGTCGAACCGCTCGACCAGCCCACGCCGGGCTGTTTCGTAATCGACGCGATCCTCGAAGGGCAACCGTTGCAGCCACTGCTGGTTGCTGGCCTGAGTGGCCGGGGTGGCATCCTTGGCCGCTGTTGCGCCCAGGCTCGGAAGGGGGGCCAGCAGGGCAAGCGCCAGCATCGACAGTGAAAAGCGCATGGGATTTCCTTGTTGTTCTTGAGGCAGAACACTCTAGGGGAGGGGCTTGCGCACCAGCCAATACCAGAGCGGCATGGCCGCTATCGCGTTTCCTGATGGCTTCAGGCGGGGGGGAGCGTGAGGATCTGTTCGACCAGCCAGGCCAGGGCGGGGTCGTGCTGACGGTGGCTCAGGTGCACCACTTCCAATTCGAAAGGCTCCAGGGCAAATGGCAGTTCGTGCACCGCCAATGGCAGCAGGTGCGCAAACTGCTGCGCCAGTTGCCGCGGCAGCACCACACACATGTCGGTGGCTGCGGCCAGATGGGCGGCCTGCAGGTAGTTGGGCGTGGTATAGGCGATTTGCCGGGTCAGGCCTTGCTCGGCCAGCCACTGGTCGACCATGCCCCGGGTCTGGCCGCCGTGCACCCAGATGTGCCGCAAGCCCAGGAATGCGTCGAGGTCCAGTGCCTGGCCCGGCGCCAGGTGCGGGTGCTGCTGGCGCAGCGCGATCTGCAGGGTTTCACGGCGCCAGGGGTGGCGGGTGAAGCGCGCCGGCACCTCGTCGAAACGGCCCAGTACCAGGTCGAGGTCGCCCCGGTCCAGCGCCTCGGCCGGCAGGTTGGGGGCCAGGTGCACCACGTCGATGCGCACGTTGGGTGCCAGTAGCTCCAGCCGCGCCAGGAGTGGCGGCATGCACAGCTGTTCGACGAAATCGGTGAGGGCGATGCGCAGCTGGCGATGGCTGCGCTGAGGCTCGAAACCATCGCCGGTGCCCAGCGTCTGCTCGATCTGCTGTAACGCCGCACGTATCGGCCCCTCCAGTGCCAAGGCCCGTGGCGTCGGGCGCATGCGCCGGCCCACGCGGACCAGCAGCGGGTCGCCCAGCTGGTCACGCAGGCGCGCCAGGGCATTGCTCACGGTCGGCTGGGTCAGGGCCAGACGCTCGGCTGCCCGGGATACATTCTGTTCACGCAGCAACATGTCGAAGACGCGCAGCAGGTTCAGGTCGAAGTTCGAAATATTCATGCTGAAAATATATGGCATACGAAATGGAAATTTCAAAAATACCTTCGGCCTGCTTAGGGTGATCACAGTCCTCATACCTACAAGAAAGCAGGAGCGTTGCGCGTGAATACTCCCTTCCCGATCAATCAGGTGGCTGTGATAGGTGCAGGCACCATGGGCCGCGGCATCGTCATCAGCCTGGCCAACGCCGGGCTGTCGGTGCTGTGGCTGGACTGCAACGCGGCAGCGCTCGAAGCCGGGCTGGGCATGGTCAGCCAGGCCTGGGCCCAGCAGGTGGACAAGCAGCGCATCACCCAGGCCCAGGCCGACGCCTGCCTGGCGCGTGTGCAGGCAGTGGACGGCTATCCGGCGTTGGCGGAGGCCGACCTGGTGATTGAAGCGGTGTATGAAAACCTGGCGCTCAAGCAGGAAATCTTCCGTGCACTGGATGCACACCTCAAGCCACGGGCGATCCTGGCCAGCAACACCTCGGCGCTGGACATCGACGCGATTGCCGCCGTCACCCAGCGGCCGTCCCAGGTCCTGGGGCTGCATTTCTTCAGCCCTGCGCATGTCATGAAGCTGCTCGAAATCGTGCGTGGGACGCACACCGATCAGAAGGTGCTCGATGCCGCCAAAGCGCTGGGCGAGCGCATGGGCAAGGTGGCGATCGTGGCAGGCAACTGCCCTGGTTTCATTGGCAATCGCATGTTGCGCAGCTATGTGGGCGAAGCGCGCAAGTTGCTGCTTGAAGGGGCGTTGCCTCACCAGGTGGATGCGGTACTGCAGCAGTTCGGCTTCGCCATGGGGCCGTTCCGCATGTACGACGTGGTGGGCATCGACCTGGAGTGGCGCGCCCGGCAGTTGGCCGGGCAAGGCATGCACGACCCGCTGGTGCAGGTCGATAATGCGCTGTGCGAGCTCGGCCGCCTTGGGCAGAAGACCGGGCAGGGCTATTACCGCTATGCCCCCGGCAGCCGGCAGGCCGAGCATGACCCGCAGGTCGACGCGTTGGTGCTGCAGGTGTCCCAGAACCTTGGCTACCGACGTCGGGGCATCAGTGCCGAGGAAATCCTCGAACGTTGCCTGCTGGCACTGGTCAACGAAGGGGCGAAGGTTCTCCAGGAAGGTATCGCCGCCAGCAGCAGCGACATCGACCGGGTCTGGCTCCACGGCTATGGCTTCCCGGCTGCCACTGGCGGGCCCATGCGCTGGGCTGACGAGCAGGGGGCGCCGTTTATCCTGGCCCGGCTGGAATACCTACAGGGCGTGCTTGGCGAGCATTGGCGCCCGGCAGGGCTGCTCTACTCACTCGTGGCCGGTGGCAAGCGTTTCGAACCGCGTGGGGAGGTTCAGGCATGAACTACCAGGCGCCCCTTCGCGACATGCGTTTCGTGCTGCATGAACTGTTCGACCTGAGCGGACATTGCCAGCAACTCGGTATCGAACTGGACCGCGACACCCTCGACGGCATCCTTGAGGAGGCCGCACGCTTCACTGGCCAAATCATCGCACCGCTCAATCGCAACAGTGACGAACAGGGCTGTCAGTGGGTGGGCGGTGAGGTCACCACCCCGGACGGCATGCGGGACGCCTATCGGCAATACGTCGAACATGGCTGGGCCAGCATGACCGGGCCGCAGGCCTATGGTGGGCAGGGTCTGCCGCAGATGGCATCGGCCAGCTTCCATGAAATGCTGATGGCGGCGTCGTTGTCGTTCCGCATCTACTCCGGCCTGACCGAGGGCGCGGTCCTGGCGTTGCATCGCCATGGCAGCGAGCCACTCAAGCAGGCTTACCTGAGCCGTATGGTCAGTGGCGAGTGGGCCGGCACCATGTGCCTGACCGAGCCGCAGGCCGGCACCGACCTGGCGTTGCTGCGTACCCGCGCCCATCCGGAAGCGGACGGCAGCTACCGCATTACCGGCAGCAAGATATTCATCAGTGGTGGCGAGCAGGACCTGACCGACAACATTGTTCATCTGGTACTCGCGCGCCTGCCTGATGCGCCGGCCGGTGTCAGGGGCATCAGCCTGTTCCTGGTGCCCAAGCTGCTGCCCGGTGGCGAGCGCAATGCGCTGTGCTGCGGGGCGCTGGAGCACAAGATGGGCATCAAGGGGGCCTCGACCTGCGTGATGAACTTCGACGGTGCCCAGGGCTGGCTGGTGGGGGAGGCCAACCAGGGCCTGGCCTGCATGTTCACCATGATGAACGATGCCCGCTTCCAGGTCGGCCTGCAGGGGCTTGGTATTGCCGAGGCCGCTTTTCAGGGAGGGCTGGCCTACGCCCGGGAGCGTCTGCAGTCGCGCTCGCTTGCCGGGCCGGTGGCAGCGGAAAAGCCTGCCGATCCGATCATCGTCCATCCAGACGTGCGGCGTATGCTGCTGACCCAGAAGTCCCTTACCGAGGGCTGTCGCATGCTGGGCATCTACACCGCTCGGCAACTGGACCTGGAGCATGCTGCGAAAAGTGCACCGGCGCGCCAGGCCGCAGCTCGGCGGGCGGCGTTGCTGATCCCTATCGTCAAGGCGTTCTTCACCGACGTCGGTCAGGAAGTCGCAAGTCTTGGGGTGCAGGTGTACGGCGGTCACGGCTACATCCGCGAGTGGGGCATGGAGCAGTTGATGCGCGATAGCCGCATCACCCAGCTTTATGAAGGCACCAACGGCATACAGGCCCTCGACCTGATACGACGCAAGGTCCTCGGGGACGGCGGGGCCGAGCTCAATCTGCTGATCGACGAAATGGCGTTGCACGTCAGGGCTGCCAATGCGCTCGACGGCCTGCAGTCCATGGCGACGGCTGTGGGTCAACGTTTGGAGGAGTGGCGCGCCTTGTCCGCCCACGTGGTCGAGGCCTGTGAACGTGACCCTCAGGAGTCAGGGGCAGTGTCGGTTGATTTTCTTGCCTACTCGGCCTACGTGCTGTTGGCGGCGATGTGGTTGCAAGCGGCTGTGTGCGCTCAAGCAACGCTTGTCGCCGGCAGCGCGGAAACAGCCTTCTACAGGGCCAAGCTTGACGCCGCAACGTTCTACTGGCGGCGGCTCCTGCCCCGCGCCACTGCTCACCGCGAGGCCCTGCTGGGTGGCGCAGATTGCCTGATGGCGCTACCGGCGAGCGATTTCGCGTTCTAGCGCACGGCAAACCACACGAACAAGGAGAGTGCGATGCAGCCTTTCAGCTTTGCCACCACTGCGCAGATCCTCTGCGAACCTGGCGCGGTGCAGCGCCTTGCAGGTCTGTGCCGTGAGCGCGGTGCCAAGCGTGTTTTGATTGTCAGTGACCCGGGTATCGCCCGCCTTGGCATGCTCGATGACCTGCTGCCGGGGTTCACGGCAGCCAAGGTCGGTGTGGCGATCTTCAGTGAGGTTACGGCCGACCCCAGCGAGGCATGCGTGCTGGCGGCCGCCCAGCGCGCCCGGCATATCGGCGCCGACCTGGTGGTGGGGTTCGGCGGCGGCAGCTCGATGGATGTGGCCAAGCTGGTTGCGCTGCTGGCCCACCGCGATTGTTCGCAGCCCATCGCCGAGCTGTACGGCATCGACAGGGCCAAGGGCCGCCGACTGCCGTTGATCCAGGTGCCCACCACGGCAGGTACCGGTTCGGAGGTGACGCCGATCGCCATCGTCACCACCGGCGCCACCACCAAGATGGGCATTGTTTCGCCGCTGCTGTTGCCAGACCTGGCAGTGCTCGACGCCGTCTGCACCCTCGGCCTGCCATCGGCGGTGACTGCTGCTACCGGTATCGATGCCATGGTGCATGCCATCGAAGCCTATACCAGCCGCCTCAAACGTAACCCGCTGTCCAGCCTGCTGGCCCGTGAGGCGCTGCGGCTGCTGGCGGATAACCTTGACCAGGCTGTGCACAACGGCGGCAACCTGCAGGCCCGCCAGGCCATGCTGCTGGGGGCTTGCCTGGCCGGCCAGGCCTTTGCCAATGCACCGGTGGCGGCGGTGCATGCCCTGGCCTATCCGCTGGGTGGGCACTTTCATGTTCCCCATGGCCTGGCCAACGCGCTGGTGTTGCCGCATGTGCTGCGCTTCAACCTGCCGGTGGCGGCAGTGGACTACGCCGAATTGGCCGTGCCGCTGTTGGGGGCCCGTTTGCAGCCCGGTGATCAGCGCCAGCAGGCAGAACAATTCGTGGCCGAGCTGGCCGCGCTGAGCAGCCGCTGCGGGTTACCTGACCGCCTGCGCGACGCCGATGTACCGCGTCATCGGCTTGGCCAGCTGGCCGAAGACGCGATGCAACAGCAGCGCCTTTTGGTCAATAACCCGCGTGAAGTCACCCAGGCCGATGCGTTGGCCATCTATGAGGCAGCCTACTGATGAACCACCTCCGGCGACGTGAACACTATCGGCACTACACGCCCATAACCACTCGGTGGCACGACAACGATGTCTATGGCCACGTGAACAACGTGGTCTATTACAGCTTTTTCGACAGCGCCGTGAACCGCCTGCTGGTGCGGGAGGGCGGGTTGGATATCGACCAGGGGAGGGTGATCGCGCTGGTGGTCAGCTCCGCCTGCGACTACCAGGCGCCGCTGGCCTTCCCGCATGACATCGAAGTGGGCCTTGCGGTGAGCCGGTTGGGCAACACCTCGGTGCACTATCAGTTGGCGGTGTTCCTCTCCGGCCAGCCACTGGCCTGTGCCACCGGCCGCTTCGTCCATGTATTCGTCGACCGCGAAGGGCGGCGTCCGGTGCCGGTGCCTGACTGCCTACGGCATGTGTTGAGCGAACTGCAGCCCCTATCCTCTGAGGAACAGCCATCATGAAAGATGCCGTGATCGTCGCCACTGCTCGCACCCCTATCGGCAAAGCCATGCGTGGCGCCTTCAACGACCTGAAAACCCCCAGCATGACGGCTGTCGCTATCCGCGCCGCAGTAGAACGTGCTGGCATCGAACCGGCGCAGGTCGATGACCTGGTGCTGGGGACTGCCATGCAGAGCGGCACTGCCGCGATCAACCCGGGTCGGCTGTCGGCGCTGGCCGCCGGCCTGCCCCAATCGGTCAGCGGTCAGACCGTCGACCGCCAGTGTGCTTCAGGCCTGATGGCCATTGCCACGGCGGCGAAGCAGATCATGGTTGATGGCATGCAGGTGACCATTGGCGCAGGTCAGGAGCAGATCAGCCTGGTGCAGCAGGTGCACAACCAGCTGGCCAGTGAGGCTTATGACCCCGCGGTATTGCGCATGAGCGAGCATGCCTACATGCCGATGCTGCAAACGGCCGAACGGGTGGCCCGGCGTTATGGCATAAGCCGCGAAGCACAGGATGTCTACGCCCTGCAGTCTCAGCAGCGCACGGCGGCGGCGCAGGCGGCGGGGTTGTTCGCCGCTGAAATCGTGCCGGTGATCGCACGCAAGAAGGTGGTGGACAAGCTGACAGGTGTCGTCAGCCATGAAGAGGTGCGCCTGACCCAGGACGAAGGGAACCGGCCGGCGACGACCCTGGCCGATCTGCAGGGGCTCAAGCCCGTGGTCGAAGGCGGTTGTGTCACGGCCGGCAATGCCAGTCAGCTGTCCGATGGCGCCAGTGCCTGCGTGCTGATGGAAGGTGCGCTGGCGGCGCGCTCGGGCATCGCGGCCCTGGGGCTTTACCGCGGTATCGCCGTGGCTGGCCTGGCCCCCGAGGAAATGGGCATCGGCCCGGTGTTGGCGGTGCCCAAGCTACTGCGCCAGCAGGGCCTGACGGTAGACGATATCGGGCTATGGGAGCTGAATGAGGCGTTTGCCTGCCAGGTGCTGTATTGCGCCCAGCAGTTGCAGATCGACCCGGCGAAACTGAACGTCAACGGCGGCGCCATTGCTATCGGCCACCCCTATGGCATGAGCGGCGCGCGGATGGTCGGCCATGCCTTGCTGGAGGGCAAGCGACGTAAGGTGAAGTACGTGGTCGTGACGATGTGCGTGGGCGGCGGCATGGGCGCAGCGGGCCTGTTCGAAGTGCTTTAGGCCGGTACCCAAGGCCAGCCCATGGCGCTGACCGGGACGCAGGCGCAACTCGCGCCCACAGTGTCCCGGCCAGGGCTGGTTATGAGCCTACAGCAACCGCGTGACGCGGAGCCGGCTGTGGCAATTGGCGGAAGCCTTCACGGATGGCAGCGATCAGTTCCGCGTCCTTGACGGGGCACAACCCGGGGAAAGGTTTGTTGGCATGGGTGAGCACGGCTTCGACGCTTTCCTGGTTATCCAGGTAAACCTGCCTGATTGCCTGGCTTTCCAGGTCCTTGCTGTTGCTGCAGTTCAGGGCGTGGTGAATGGCGAGCCCGGCGCCAAACGCCAGGGCCGGGGTTGCAATACCGTGCTTGCGGGCAAGGTCGATGCTGCTGAGGATGCGTTCGTTGCGTTGCAGCTTGCGCAAGGGGTCGCGGCCTACCCGGGCGCAGGGGTCTTTGAACGAGGTTTTGCAGCGCTCGAGAAATGCCTCGGCAAAGCGGCTGACCACCTCGGCCATCTGTGGGTATTCGGCCACCAGTGCGGGCGCGACCTCCTGGCGAATCAGGCGCTCGGCCAGTTCACTCACCCGCGCATCGCCCATGCCCTGGCCGACCCAGGCATGGCCCAGCAGGCTGGCGTACCAGGCCACGATGGCATGCGGGCCGTTCCACAGTCGGTTCTTGATGATCTGGATCTGGGCAATGTCTGGCACTGTCTTCACCTGGCGCAGGCGTTCGAGCAGATCGCTGCCGCGCTCCGCGTAAAGCGGCATGTCGGCTTCACTGTTGAACAGCACCAGATGCAGCTGGCTCATGGCGCTGCTGGGCTGTGCAAAAGGCCTGAAGTGGCCGATCAGCCGTTCGTACTCCGGTAGCGGCGCTGAAGGTTTGCGCGTGCTTGCGGGCTCGTCTTCCAGGCTGTTCTGGAACATCTGCGACTTGATGCGCAGCTGCCGTACCAGCGCGTCATTGCCCAGTTTGGACACGATGCGGCTGACCACCGTTTCGGCGAAATGGGTCTTCTGCAAAACCTGCTCGCTGATCGCAGGCGGGCACAGTAGCGACAACTCGGCTTGCACATGACGCCGCACGAACGCTGCACCGCCAACCTTGTTCAGCACGATCAGCAGGGTCAGCTCGCGGCCTCGGCGCTCGAAGCGTTGCAGCAGGCCTTGGGCGATCACCCTGGCCTGGCTTCTGATGGCCTGCTCGGGCAGGCTCAGGCCGATGATTTCGGCAGTGGTGTACATGCCGATCACGGCGTCGTCATCGTCCATGTCGATCATGCGCACGTTGTCGATGGTCTGGTCGAACGATGTGGCACCGTAGCGCACGCTGTAGCGGCCGAAGGCGCTGACGCTTTCGCGCAGCATGCGCGAGCGGGTTGCGGCAATGATTTCACGCGGTCGGGTGTAGCCGTCCCAATGGGAAAATACCTGCGTCAGGTAACCGCCGCCGATGGCGCCGAAACCATGAATGCCCACGCTGAACTGGTTCATCGAGGCCGGGAACGGCTCGCTCAATGCAGGCATGCCCAGGTCGGGTACGCACTCGCTCAGGTCGGCGAGAAATTCATGCATGCTGCGGTAGGCTTTGAGCGCGCCTGCCTTGATTTCCGGCGCAGGCGGCTTGATGTCCTCGATCAGGATCGCCTGCCCTTCGGCGCGCATCGCTGACAGCATGCCGTTTTCCGAGTCCTCGACCATGAAGCACTGGCCTGGCTCGCAATTGAGCGCGCGGGCGGCTTTCAGGAAAATCTCGGGGTGGGGTTTGCCTTGGCCCACTTCATCGCCACAAACGGTGATGTCGAAGTACTTCAGCACGTTGGCGTTGATCAGGTATTCCTCGGCGATGGCACGGCGGCTGGACGTGGCCACCGCCATGGTCAGGCCTGATTTGCGCAGGCGCTCCAGCACCTCCAGCAGGCCGGCCTTGATCGGTACGCCGTGATTGCGCACATACTCCAGTTCAAGTTCATCCGCGCGTTGGCGGATTTGTGCGTAAGGGAAGTCTTCGCCGTTATGCGCCTTGGCGAGGGCTTCGGCCTTTTTTGCGCTCAGGCCCAGCGAGCCAATCAGGGTCTGCTCGCTCAGCGCTTTGCCGAAGATTTCCAGAGAAGCTTGCTTGAGTGTCCTGAAGCGCAGGCGCTCGGTGTCGAAGAGGGTGCCATCCATATCGAAGATGGCGCTGAAAATCTGTTTACCGTGAAAGAAAAGCATTGGCTGTTGCCCCTTGTCGTTGCGTCAGGCATCTCGCCTGCAACAGGCGAGAACGGTGTGTGAGCTGCAGTGGGGGCAGTCAGGTCGGGGGCACACGTTCGACAGGGGGACGCTCAGGAGTGACGCAGAGGTAAGGCGGGGCGGAGCGGGGCGTGCAGAGGAGGTTGGCAACCGTTGAGGCGAGGCGGGTGGCGCGTTTGGCCTTGAGGTCACGCCCACTGGCTGCAGTCGGTTTCGCAGGCAGTGGGCGCAAATAGCGATGGATACGTGTGATTCCAAGCATGAGGTGCTTTGCTTCCTTTTCGTCATGGGTGATCCTTTTTCAGCCTTGCACGTATGCGCCGCGACATGCAAGGCTTGGCCTCCCGCTCGCATTACGCAACAAGGTGAACCCCAATGACCCAAGCTACCGACCAGGCCTTTTACGATCGTGCCGATGCGCACATCGAACTGGCGAACCAGCAGATCGAAAAGTTCGAGGACCTGGGCAAGGTAAGCGCCTCGCTGACCTTCGGTGCCGCGCGCTTCAGCGCCTGGATGAGCGCCCGCAGCTTCAAGAGCGGCGCGGAGCTGGGCGCGGCACGG
This sequence comes from Pseudomonas sp. yb_2, assembly GCF_043103905.1. NCBI lineage: Bacteria > Pseudomonadati > Pseudomonadota > Gammaproteobacteria > Pseudomonadales > Pseudomonadaceae > Pseudomonas > Pseudomonas sp. yb_2. Next base: position 78,872 of record NZ_JBICKH010000010.1, read on the forward strand.
GAAGAGATTCTGAAGTACTTCTGCGATAAGTACCGGATGATGCTCGAGGACAACCTCGATGAGCATATCGAGCATTTTGACCGGTACATGCTGGGTAAGAACGACTAAGGCCGCGCGCGGCTTCCTTCAGCGATTTGGCCATTTCTGCAGCAGGATCGAAACGAATTTCTCCGCAGCCGGCGACAGCGATGCGCCGCGCCGGTACACCAGCCCTAGCGTGCGGGTGACTTGCGGCTCGATCAACGGCACGCTCACCAGCGTGGGGTGGTCGGCATTGGGCATGGCCAGGCTGGGCATGGCGGACACGCCCAGCCCGGCCTCGACCATGCCCAGCGACGTGGACAGGTGTTGCACTTCGTAGAACCACTTGGGCCGCAGGTTGAGCCCGGACAACGCATGGTCCAGCAGCATGCGGTTGCCACTCAGGCGGCCGACGCCGATCAGGCGGTAATCAGCCAGCTCTGTCCAGGTAACGGAGGCGCGATTCGCCAGTGGGTGGTCACGCCGGCAGGCCAGTACAAAGTGCTCCTGCACCAGCGAGACAAACTCGATGTCCGGGTGCTGGCCACTCATCATGTTGATGCCGAAGTCGGCCTCGCCGCGCAGCACGGCTTCGAGCCCGTCGTTGGCGCTAAGGTCCAGCAGGCGAATGCGGATTTTCGGGTATTGCTCGTTGTAATCGCGGATCACCGACGGCAGGAAGTAGAACGCCGCGGTAGGAATGCAGGCGAGGGTAACCTGACCGGTCTGGCGCTCGGCCAGCTCGCGGATGCTGAGGATCGAGTCTTCAAAATCATCCAGCAGGCGCCTGGCCTTGGGCAGGAAGTCGCGGCCCACGCTGGTCAGGCTGACCCGGCGAGTGGTGCGTTCCAGCAGCGAGGTGCCCAGGCCTTCCTCCAGTTTCTTGATCCGCCGGCTCAGGGCCGGCTGGGACAGGTGAAGCGCTTCTGCGGCCTCATGGAAACTGCCAAGTTCGGCGATTTTTACGAAAGATCTGATGTCTTGCAGCTCATATTCCATAAGAAACCTTCGACTGGCCTGGCGCTATATTGATGTTTGAATCGCAATAATAGCTACGATATTTGCATTGGATTGATTTATCCATCCCTGTCACTCTTTTGCTCACAGCATCAATGATGTCCATTGATCAACAAGAGTGCGAAATCATGCAACGAATTCCTTGCGTACTCATGCGCGGCGGTACCTCTAAAGGGCCGTTCTTCCACGCCTGGGACCTGCCTGCCAATGTGGTCGAGCGCGACGAGTTGCTGATCAACCTCATGGGCTCTGGCCATGAGCTGGAAATCGACGGCATCGGTGGCGGCAGCCCGCAGACCAGCAAAGTGGCGATCATCAGCCCGTCATTGCATGCCGACGCCGACGTCGACTACCTGTTCGTGCAGGTGATGGTCGCACAGCGCCGGGTCGATACGGCCCCCAACTGCGGCAACATGCTGTGTGCGGTTGGGCCGTTCGCCATCGAACAGGGGTTGGTAAAAGGCCAGGAAGGCAAGACCTTGGTGCGCATTCGCAACCTCAACACCGGCACCTTCGTCAATTCGCTGGTCGAAACGCCCGGCGGTATCGTGCGCTACGAAGGCCGCACGGCGATCGATGGGGTACCGGGCACTGCCGCCCCGGTGCATCTGACCTTCCTCGACGCGGTCGGCAGCAAGACCGGCAAGCTGTTCCCCACGGGCAAGGCCCAGGACGTGATTGATGGCGTGCCGGTGACCTGCATCGACATGGCCATGCCGATGATGGTTGTGGAGGCCAGCCAGTTGGGTGTCAGCGGCTCGGAAACCCCGGCTCAGCTGGACGCCAACAGCGCGCTGCTCGAACGCCTGGAAGCGTTGCGGCTGAAGGCCGGAAAGGCCATGGGCCTGGGCGATGTCAGTGGCATGGTCATCCCCAAGCCAGTGCTGGTGTCCAAGCCGCGCTACGACGGCACGCTGCAGGTTCGCTATTTCATGCCGCACAACTGCCATCGTGCCTTGGCGATCACTGGAGCGGTGGGGCTGGCGACTGCCTGCGTCAGCCCTGGCACCGTGATTGCCGACCTGTTGGGCGAAGGCGCGCAGCAACTGGCCCAGGTCCGCCTGGAGCACCCAAGTGGCGGCATCGATGTTGCGCTGACGCGCAGCGGTGCCGAGGGCCAGACGATCCAGGCTTCGGTGGTGCGAACCGCCCGGCGGCTCTTCTCAGGGTTCGTCTACGCCCCTACATTCCGCAGGTTGGCCGGGTAGTTCCAGGCACCGATCCAGACCTGCACATTCGTAACAAGCGCATCCGCACAATTTCAACAATGGGTGATGCCATGAGACTCGCCAAATCGCTGTATTTCCAGATTCTCTGCGCCGTCCTGCTGGGCGTGGTGGTCGGACACTTCTGGGCGCAACAGGCCGTGGCCCTCAAGCCGCTGGGTGATGCGTTCATCAAGCTGATCAAGATGATGATCGCGCCGGTGGTGTTCTGCACCATCGTCACCGGCATCGCCGGCATGACCGACAAGCGTTCCCTGGGGCGCTTGATGAGCAAGACCCTGCTGCTGTTCCTGGGGCTGACGGTGGTCAGCCTGGTGATCGGACTGGCGGCGGTCTATCTGTTCAAGCCAGGTGCCGGCATGAACATCGATCCTGCCACCTTGAGCACAGCGGGCCTGAGCCAGTACACCGCGTCGGCCGCCAAGCTGAGCGTGGTGGACTTCTTCATGCACATCATCCCGGACACCTTCATCGGTGCCTTCAACAAGGGTGAGGTGTTGCCGGTCCTGTTCATCGCCGTACTCAGCGGTTTCGCTCTCTCGTCGATGGGCGAAAAGGGCAAGCCGGTACTGGATGTGCTGGAGTCGGCCTCGACCATGGTGTTCCGCATCTTCGGCTACCTGATGCGCTTTGCACCGGTCGGCGCTTTCGGCGCACTGGCATTCACCGTGGGCCAGTACGGGATTACGTCGCTTGGTGCGCTGGCCAAGCTGGTGGGGACGTTGTACATCGCCTGCGCCTTCTTCGTGCTGGTGGTGCTCGGTGGCATCTGCCGCGCCCATGGCTTCAGCCTGTGGAAGTTGCTGCGCTATTTCCGCGAAGAGTTCCTCGTGGTGCTGGGTACTTCCTCAACCGAGCCGGTGCTGCCGCGCATGCTTGAGAAACTCGAGAAGCTTGGGTGCAAGAAAGGCGTGGTTGGCCTGGTGCTGCCCACTGGCTACTCGTTCAACCTGGACGGTACTGCCATCTATCTGTCGTTGGCAGCCGTGTTCATCGCGCAGGCCTGCAACATCGACCTGAGCCTGGGCCAGGTGGTCACCATGCTGGCGATCATGCTGCTGTCCTCCAAGGGCGCGGCAGGTGTCACCGGCAGCGGTTTCGTGGCCTTGGCCTCGACCCTTACCGTGATCCACGACATTCCCCTGGCCGGCCTGGCCCTGTTGATCGGGGTCGACCGCTTCATGTCGGAAGCCCGTGCGCTGACGAGTCTTGCCAGCAACGCAGTGGCGACGGTGGTGGTTTCGTTGTCGGAAAACGCCTGTGACCGCCAGACGCTGCACAGCCGGCTGAACGGCGAGCCGGTGGTCACCCCCGTCGCTGAAACAGCCGACTGGGTCGCCGAACCACACCGCCACGGCTGAGCCCCGACACCCTCAAGCTTTTTGCAGGCCCCCACCAGGCGTTGCCGGGTGGGGGTCAGGGGGCCGTCTGCGCTGCAGGTGGCCACATAGACAATAAAAACAAGAGAACAAACCATGCTCGCACTTCTGGGCCTGATCATGGTGGTGACCTTCACCTACCTGATCATGAGTAAACGCCTGTCACCGATCGTCGCGCTGACCATCGTGCCGATTGTTTTCGCCCTTGTTGGCGGTTTCGCGCCAGACCTGGGCAAGATGATGCTCGATGGGCTGAAAATGGTCGCACCGTCTGCCGCGCTGCTGCTGTTCGCCATCCTGTTCTTCGGCCTGATGATCGACGCCGGCCTGTTCGACCCGCTGATCCGCAAGATCCTCAAGCGGGTGAATGGCGACCCGATCAAGATCGCCATCGGCACCGCCTTGCTGTCGCTGCTGGTGGCGCTGGACGGTGACGGCACCACGACTTACATGATTACCTGCGC
>NZ_JBICKH010000011.1:0-610 GCF_043103905.1 Pseudomonas sp. yb_2
AGCTGAAGACCACCAACTGGCTGTCGTTCTTCAAGAACGACGACAAGTACGCCCGTGAAAAACTCTCCGGTGACCTGGAGCGCCTGCGTTCCTACTACCTGGACCGCGGCTACATCAACATGGACATCGCCTCCACCCAGGTGTCCATCACGCCGGACAAGAAGCACGTCTACATCACCGTCAACATCAACGAAGGCGAGAAATACACCGTTCGCGACGTGAAGCTGTCCGGTGACCTCAAGGTGCCGGAAGACCAGGTCAAGTCGCTGCTGCTGGTGCAGCCGGGGCAGGTATTCTCGCGCAAGGTGATGACCACCACGTCCGAGCTGATCACCCGCCGGCTGGGTAACGAAGGCTACACCTTCGCTAACGTCAACGGCGTGCCGCAACCCAACGACCAGGACCACACGGTCGACATCATGTTCGTGGTCGACCCGGGCAAGCGTGCCTACGTCAACCGCATCAACTACCGCGGCAACACCAAGACCGAAGACGAAGTGCTGCGTCGCGAAATGCGCCAGATGGAAGGCGGCTGGGCGTCGACCTACCTGATCGACCAGTCCAAGACCCGTCTTGAGCGCCTGGGCTTCTTCAAGGAAGTCAACGTCGA
>NZ_JBICKH010000012.1:0-489 GCF_043103905.1 Pseudomonas sp. yb_2
AGGCCACAAATATCGCATATCCGAATTCGCTGGGCTGTCCATCTGGACATTCTGGCAACAGAATTTCTTGACGACCATAGAGCATTGGAACCACCTGATCCCATCCCGAACTCAGTAGTGAAACGATGCATCGCCGATGGTAGTGTGGGGTTTCCCCATGTGAGAGTAGGTCATCGTCAAGATTCATTTCGCAAAACCCCTACCTGCGCACGCAGGTAGGGGTTTTGTCTTTGTGGGCAAAAAATTGGACCTGCTCGAGAGCGGAGATGGCACCGGCTTCGCCGGTGTTCGCGGGTAAACCCGCTCCTACAGAGGATGGTGCGAAGCCAGGCTAGAATGGCCTCAACGCAGCATTAACGTGACTTTCCCGCACCCCCCCTACGTCAAGACGTTGGTTCGGGGCACTTTTGCTCCTGGACCTGGCGATGCCAGCGTACCGTGCTGCGCATTTCTGGACTTCCCCGTCCCATCACTTGAGGTAGCAAGCAA
>NZ_JBICKH010000014.1:0-1861 GCF_043103905.1 Pseudomonas sp. yb_2
ATCCGCAAATGGCTGCCGCTCTATCGAGATCAGCCCGCAGCGGCTTCACTACCAGCTTTCGTCCCGCTAAAATCCGCACCTAAACGGCCAGTCGAAGCGTCAGTGATCATCGAGTTGCCCGTGGCCGGGCAAGTGATCACGGTGAAATGGCCAGCCTCGGATCCCGAGGGTTGTGCGCAATTTATTCGGGCTTTCGCTCAATGATCCGCATCGATGCCATCTGGCTGGCCACCGAGCCGATGGACATGCGCGCCGGCACCGAGACGGCATTAGCCCGGGTGATTGCGGTGTTCGGTGCGGCGAAGCCGCACTGCGCTTATCTGTTCGCCAATCGCCGGGCTAACCGGATGAAAGTGCTGGTGCACGATGGCGTCGGTGTCTGGCTGGCAGCGCGTCGACTGAACCAAGGCAAGTTCCACTGGCCCGGCATTCGCCACGGCTGCGAGGTCGAACTCGACAGCGAACAACTCCAGGCGTTGGTGCTGGGCCTGCCGTGGCAGCGCGTCGGTGCAGGCGGTGTGATTAGCATGCTGTAAACGCCGGCCATTTGGCCGGTCTACTTGTCGTCGCCCCGAGCCTGCTCTGGCACAATCGGCGGCATGACTTTCTCGCCCAACCTCGACCAGATGACCCCGGAACAGCTTCGTGCCTTGGCGGCACAGGCGGTGCAATTGCAATCCCAGGTCGAGGCGATGAGCAGGAAGATTCAGAACGATGAAATCCTCATCGAACAGTTCAAGTTCGAAATCGCCCTGCTCAAACGGCACAAGTTTGCCAAGCGCAGCGAGCAAATCAGCCCGGCGCAAAGCAGCTTGCTGGATGACCTGCTCGACACAGACCTTGAAGCTATCGAGGCCGAGCTAAAACAGCTTCTCCCAGATGCGCCACAGGCCGAACCACGGCAATCCCCGAAACGTGCGCCTTTGCCGCCGCAGTTTCCACGCACGGTGATTCGTCACGACCCCGAAAACACCCAGTGCGTCTGTGGCTGCCAACTTCAACGCATCGGCGAAGACGTCAGCGAGAAGCTGGATTACACGCCGGGCGTGTTTACCGTCGAGCAACATGTGCGGGGCAAATGGGCCTGTCGCCAGTGCGAAACCCTGATCCAGGCACCGGTGCCAGCCCAGGTTATCGACAAAGGTATCCCGACCGTAGGTTTGTTGGCCCACGTGATGGTGGCCAAGTTTGCCGATCACTTGCCGCTGTACCGGCAGGAGAAAATCTTTGGCCGCGCCGGGCTGCCAATTGCTCGCTCGACCCTGGCGCAGTGGGTCGGACAAACCGGCGTGCGGCTTCAGCCACTGGTCGATGCACTGCGTGAAGCCGTGCTGAACCAGGGCGTGATCCACGCTGATGAAACACCGGTGCAAATGCTTGCGCCAGGCGAGAAGAAAACCCACCGGGCCTATGTCTGGGCGTACAGCACGACGCCGTTTTCAGGGCTCAAAGCGGTGGTTTACGACTTCAGCCCAAGCCGTGCTGGCGAACATGCACGCAACTTCCTGGGCGACTGGAACGGCAAGCTGGTCTGCGACGACTTCGCTGGCTACAAAGCCGGTTTCGAACAAGGCATCACTGAAATCGGCTGCATGGCCCACGCCCGGCGCAAGTTCTTTGATTTGCACGTGGCGAACAAAAGTCAGCTGGCTGAACAGGCCCTGCACTCGATCAGCGGCTTGTACGAGGTCGAACGTCAGGCGCGGGACATGAGTGATGAAGAGCGCTGGCGAATACGACAAGAACTGGCGGTGCCGATCCTCAAAAAACTGCATGACTGGATGTTGGCTCAGCGAGACCTGGTGCCCAATGGATCAGCCACGGCCAAAGCCCTCGATTACAGCCTGAAACGCTGGGTAGC
>NZ_JBICKH010000015.1:0-115160 GCF_043103905.1 Pseudomonas sp. yb_2
ATTGTGGGGAACAAACAGGGCGGTCGCGCGCAGGCACAGGCGATACTGGCCCGAAACAAATGTAGGAGCGAGCTTGCTCGCGATGCGCCGCGCGGGCGGCGCTCGATCTATCAGGCGCTGAACCTCTTGCGACGAACATCCCGTAACTCAACCCATTTCCAACGCCCACAAAAAAGCCCGCCGAAGCGGGCTTCTTGCGGTACAGCAATCAATCAGTCGTCACGACCCATGATGCCAAACAACTGCAGCAGGCTGACAAACAGGTTGTAGATCGACACATACAGGCTGATGGTTGCCATGATGTAGTTACGTTCGCCACCATGAATGATCGCGCTGGTCTGGAACAGGATGCAGACCGACGAGAACAGCACGAAGCCAGCGCTGATAGCCAGTTGCAGGCCGCTGATCTGGAAGAAGAAGCTGGCAACGACAGCACCCAGCAGAACGAAGAAGCCCGCAGTGATGAAGCCACTCAGGAAGCTCATGTCCTTGCGGGTGATCAGCACGTAGGCCGACAGACCACCAAACACCAGCGCAGTCATGGCAAACGCGGAGCTCACTACCTCGGCGCCACCGGCCATGCCCAGGTAACGGTTGAGGATCGGGCCGAGGATGAAGCCCATGAAACCGGTGAGCGCGAAGGTGGACACCAGGCCCCAGGCCGAATCACGCAGTTTGTTGGTAAGGAAGAACAGCCCGTAGAAGCCGATTAGCACCACGAACACGTTCGGGTAGCCGACGCGCATCTGCTGGGCAACGAAAGCCATGACACCGCTGAAGGCGAGGGTAAGCGCCAGCAGGCTGTACGTGTTGCGCAGGACCTTGCTGATCTCCTGCTGCTCGACCTGCTGGCCGTGGTGGACGGCGTAATCCTGTTCGCGCATGGCGACACTCCTTGGTAAACCTGTGGTTTCGGACGTTCAGATGCTAGGAGTCTATCAGAGCTCCTGCAACCCGCGACACAGAGAGTTTGACAGCGTGTTTCATTAAGGTATTATGGCGGCCGCAAAACGAGCTGGAAGCGTGGCCGAGTGGTTTAAGGCAACGGTCTTGAAAACCGTCGATGGGCAACTATCCTAGAGTTCGAATCTCTACGCTTCCGCCATATTCAAAGCCCTGATTATTCAGGGCTTTTTGCGTTTTTGGGGCTCCGATTTTCTACCCTTGTCATACGGATCACGCCCGCATTTCTCTGTTCATTTCCGCATGCTGTGACCGATATGCCTCCAACATCATCTGCTTGGCCGTTGCGACCTGCCAGGGTTTGAGCCGCCCAGTCGACTGAATCGCAACGGTGGCTATAACGATGCCGTTAGCACTGTTCATGGGGCCAATTCATCCTGAAAAATCTGAAGAGGGTAGATCCGGGCAGCACGGGTCGCTGAAGCCTCTCCCGAGGCCTCAGAACACTCCGTCTCGATTCTCTACCCCGGATCAGCTCGATCCAGCCCCGCTTGTTGATCAGGAACCAACTTTGCGGCTGATCAGGCATCAGATCGATGCGGGCACGGGTGCCAAGGTGGGGCCGTGCTGAACGCGCTCTGGCGCTTTGTGCACCATGGTATAGGCGTAGTCGACGCCCATGCCGTAGGCGCCCGAATGCTCTTTGACCAGCGCCATGACAGCATCGTAGGTGTCGCGGTTTTTCCAGTCGCGCTGCCACTCCAGTAGCACCTGCTGCCAGGTAACTGGCACCACGCCCGCCTGGATCATGCGCTGCATGGCGTAGTCGTGAGCCTCCTTGGTCGTGCCCCCGGAAGCGTCGGCAACCATATAGATCTCATAGCCTGCATCGTGCACGGCGGACAGCGCGAAGGTGGTGTTGCAGACCTCTGTCCACAAGCCCGAAACGATGATCTTGTTCCGACCATTCTTCTTCAGCGCGTCTCGAACCTTCTGGTCGTCCCAGGAGTTCATGGAGGTGCGCTCAAGCAATGGCGCATCAGGGAAGACCGCGAGCAGCTCGGGGTAGGTATGCCCGGAGAAACTCTCGGTTTCGACCGTGGTGAAGACGGTCGGCACATTGAAGATCCTGGCTGCTTTGGCCAAACCTACCGTGTTGTTCTTCAGCGTCTGCCGGTCAATGCTCTGCACGCCAAAAGCCATTTGCGGTTGCTGATCGATGAAGATCAGTTGGCTGTTGAGCGGGGTCAGGACTTCAGTGTGTGGATTGCTCATTGTTCTTCCCTTTTGCTGAACGGTGGCGAGAGTTTTTCGGCGGGTCGTCGCCGAGTGCCAGCCCAAGATAGCGAAACACTCAGCGAATCGGTGGCGCAATTTTGCGCTCTTGGAGGCGCGTTAATGCGCCATTGGTAGCGTCCAATCCGGTGCTAGGATTTCGGCCAGTCGGATCACGTCGATCCATTTTTCGCCAAGGAGAATCCAATGGCCGCTTCACGACCTTTCAACGACGACACTGCTTACTGGGGCGTTTCATGGGAAGAGGGCTACGGCTATCCGCAAGCGCGGCGAGTTGGCAACGAGATCTTCATCTCGGGGCAGTTCAACCATGACGAAGAGGGCAACCTGGTAGCGCCGGCGCCACTGAATGCTGACGGTCGTCCGAGCGATTTCTCGTCAATGGGCGAACAGATGCGGGTTTCCTACGACAACATTGCCAAGTTGTTGGCCTTGTATGGCGCCACGATGCAGGATGTCGTTGAGGAGACGCTGTATGTGTTGGACATGGACGCAGCCTTCGCCGTAGTCGGTAAGGTGCGCAAAGCGGCCTATGGCACCGAGCGCCCGCAGGCGGCCAGTAATATCATCGGTGTATCGCGGCTCGCACAGCGTCCCCAGCTGATCGAGATCGTGTGTCGTGCTGTGATCGGCACCCAAGCCAAATGAACGGCGCCTCCGATTTCAACTAGGAAGCAGGGATGGCCTGCTGACCTTCGACCAAAGGTTTGAGGTCGGCCACGGCAGCCGCGCAGAACGTCATGAATGCTTTTACCCGCCAGGACTTTCTGATGTCCTGGTGGGTGAGCAGCCACAACTCATCCTGAAGCTCCTGCACCACTGGGCCGGCTCGAACCAATCCGGGGGTAATGTCGCCCAGCATGCAGGGGAGGAAACCAAAACCCAGGCCCGCCGCAATAGCGGCACTTGCTGCCGCCACGGAATCAGTGCGGTAAGAAATAAGCTCCGAGGGCACCCGACATTCGACGTAGCTTGTTGCCTTCAAACCGCACAAGCCTCCCGAGTAGGATACCCATGCCTGACCCTCAGCGAAGGGATCGGTAATCGCCGCCTGCTTGACGCTGCCATATGCCGCCCACGCGATGTTGGCGAGCTTGCGGCCCACGAGGGTGTCCGTTGGTTTTTTGGTCGCGCGTACCGCAATATCCGACTCGTCCCTTGCCAAACTCAACGTCTGGTTGCCGACCAACACCTCGATGGTAATCCCCTCATTGAGGGCTTTGAAGTCCGCGATGATCGGCGTGAGAAAGTACAACAGCAGCGAGTCGCTGGTAGTGATTCGCAGCTTTCCCAAGGGGCCCTGGCCGGCGCGGGACACCCTGCGGGTGACACTGACGATGTCCAGCTCAACGCGCTCGGCCAGCGCACGCAGCTCGACGCCTTCGGCAGTCAGCAGATACCCCGCCTTGCGATGATCGAAAAGCGCGACCCCAAGCGTCTTCTCAACTTGCGCGACCCGGCGCGAGACGGTGGACACATTGATGCCGAGCTTCTTGGCCGTAGCGGCGCGGTTGCTGCAATCACTCAGCGTTTTGATGATCCGCAAGTCGTCCCAGGATAGTTGGCTGACAGCTTCGCCGACATCCCATTTCGGGCCGTTGGCATTTGCAGGGATCGACTGGGCACTTCCAGGTGACGGCTTCACGACAATCATTCCAGGTGGGGAGGGCTGATAATACGAGAAGGAGCCTGGGCAACCAAGGTGAGGTTGGAAGGCGTGCCTGGTTCATGAGCAGAAGAAGGCTGTTGCTTGTTCGACATCTGAAGCGGATCCCTGCCAGCCGTGGCACTGGCAGGGAATGGCCTTGTCAGGCGGCCCGCTGCTCGCCCTTGAGCATCTTTTTCTGGGCTTCCATGGTTTGCCCAAGCTGTTCCAGCACGTCCTTGCCAAGAAGCTTTTTGGCCGTCGGGAAGAGTTCGCCTTCTTCTTCCTCGATGTGGTGCTCCAGCAGCTCTTTCATGACTTTGACCCGACCGGCAAACTCAACGGAGCCGGTTTCAGTGTGCAGGAGGTCAGGGATGACGAGGGCGTCGACAGCGCGATGCTCTTCCTTGGCCTCGTAGTACTTTTTCGCCTCTTCCTTGCCGCCGGCTTCTTTAATAGCCGGACATCTGACCCTCGCCGCAGCGTAGTAGGCATGGACGTAGTCTTGCGAGAAGCTCCGTCCATACCCCGATAGATGTTGCCTTTCTAGTGTTTCCTGCGTCGGGAACAGGCGATTGTTAACCCTGCGATGATTCCAAGCGCCGCTGCGCCTATTAGCAGGGGCGTTTTAGCTTTAGGTTTCCTCCACCCTCCGTCGATACTCCTTCTGTCACTTGGAGGCTCAAACAGGTTGCCCGATGAGGTTTCGGCTATGGGACTGCGATTTATCCCCCACCGCGTTACCCATCCAGACAACAAAGCTATTCCTGGTACTAGGTAGCTGGCCAAGTGTGCGAGGCGAGCAGCAGTCCCGACCGTTGTGTGAGCTCGAGGTGAAATTGCACAGGCTACCATTGCCTTGGCTACCCGTTCGGGATCGTAGATGGGGCTTGGCGGTGTCAGCGCATGCCCGGTGTAGTTGCCGCCGTCTCGGAAGCCGGGTGTGTCCATGACTGCTGGATAGATGTCGCAAACATGGATTTTTGGAAACTTGGTCAGCTCCCCTCGCAGGGCCTCGGTCAGTCCACGCAAACCGAACTTGCTCGCCGAATAAGCCGCTGCATAGGGCTGGGCCACCCAGCTGCCCAGCGACAGTGTGTTGATCAAAATGCCGCTACCTTGCGCTTTGAAGAAGGGAAGGGCGACGTAGGCGCCTCGCAGGTATCCAATCAGATCGGTCTGGATAACCTGTTCGTGAGCTTCCAGCGGGGTATCCTCAAAGTTCCCAACCGCACCAACTCCGGCGTTGTTGACCCAGATATCGATCCGTCCATGGCCAAACGCTGAGGCCTGGGCGGCCAGCGCTTGAACCTGGTCGCTGTGGGTGACGTCGGTGGTGACCGCTATGGCATCCGTACCACAATCGGTGCATTCATCCAGAACGTCAAATAATGCTTCTTCATCGCGGGCTGCGAGCACCAAGCGTGCGCCTTTGCAGGCAAAGGCGTGCGCGGCGGCGCGGCCTATGCCGCTGGATGCCCCTGTGATTACCACAACTTTGCCACGCAGCGGCCCCCTGACGGGATATCCCCTACGGGGAGCTTCTTGCTCTGTGCCGCTGCTACGGTGTTCGAAGGGTGCGATGATTTCGTCGGCCTCGACCAGAGAGAGCTCAAGGGCGGTGCCATCGACCAGGGTCAACGTCAGCCCTTCGACCGTACCTGCCTCTTTGTTTGGAAACACGGGTTCACCTTCAGCATCCAGGCTGTCGTAGATGAAGCGTGTACCTTCGAGCCATCCCACGGCGGTGAGAAGCTCGGGGCCTAGATAATATTTCCCGTCTTGAAAGAAGCCTGGAAACTGATGCGCTCGCTCCACGTTCTCAACCCTGTAGCGCTCACCTGATTTCATACCTGTCGCTTGATCGACCATTATGCAAACCTCTATAGGTGGGGCCTGGAATATCAGCCTTTGCTGTGCTCGTCGGAAGTGGGCCCAGTGCCTCGCTTGATGCCTCGCGGGCCAGCAACGCCCCATATCCCCAGGCCAACAAGCGGTAGGGCCACGATCAGGAGAGCCCAGGCCGCTTTCACGGCATCGGTCTTGTCGCTCCGGAACACGCTGACGATGGCCCACAGGTCGATGAGCAGAAGAATTGCCGCTACGGCAATCCAGAAGTAACTGGCGAGACCGTTCATGATCATTCCTCCTCTAGAGGTGGTCAGGGCCCAAGGTGCCGGGTGCAGCACCTGGCACGAGGATGACCTTGCGGCAGTTATCCTGCTTTTGATCGAACATTTTGTAGCCCATGGCCGCCTCTTCTAGGGCTAAGCGGTGAGTAACGATCAGTTCCGGTTGCAGGCGCCCTGCTTCGATGTGCTCCAGCAGTTCGGGAAGGTATTTTTGAACATGGGTCTGACCCATCTTGAAGGTCAGGCCTTTGTCGAAGGCATCACCGAACATGAAGCCGTGAATGAACCCTGCATAGACGCCGGGCACGCTGACTACGCCGCCACGTCGCACAGCCGCGATGCTCTGGCGCAGGGCCTTGCCGCTGCTACCCTCCAGTTTCAAGGCCGTCATCACGGTTTCCGTGGTGCTGCCTTTGGCTTCAAACCCGACCGCATCGATGACCGCGTCCACGCCACGCATACCCGGTGTCTGGCGAATGATGCTGTCGGCAGGATCATCATCCTTTTCGAAGTTGATCGGGATGACGCCATAGGCTTCCTGGGCATAGGCCAGCCGGTAGTCGTTGTCATCCACCATGAAGACGGTGTGCGCGCCCAGCATCCGTGCGCAGGCGGCACTCAACAGCCCCACTGGCCCCGCGCCATAGATCGCTACCGATGAGCCTTCGCCAATCTCGGCATTGATGACCGCTTGCCAAGCGGTGGGAAGGATGTCGGATAGGAACAGCACTTTGTCATCCGCGAGGGTCGTCGGGACTTTGAATGGCCCGACATTGCCTTTGGGCACCCTAACGTAATCAGCTTGGCCTCCAGGGATCCCTCCATACAGATGGCTGTATCCGAACAGCGCTGCGCCTGGTGGTATGCCCTTTTTGTTGATGATCGATCCGCGCCCGGTATTGGTGGTTTCACAGGCAGCGAAGAGATCATGCTGGCAGAAAAAGCAACTTCCACAAGCGATGACAAAAGGAATCACCACTCGGTCGCCAACCTGCAGGGTCGTCACGTCCCTGCCAACCTCTTCCACGATGCCCATGAACTCGTGGCCGAAGATGTCGCCTTGCTCTGTTTCCGGGATCTTGCCTCGATAGAGGTGGAGGTCGGATCCGCAGATGGCGGTGGCCGTCACCCTTAAGATGATGTCGTCTGCGTCTTGGAGGATGGGGTCTGGGACAGAATCGACCCGCACATCGTTAGCACCGTGGTAGGAGACTGCTCTCATAGTCTTGCTCCTGCAAAAAAACCGTGGGGTATGCAGGGGAAGTCTTTTGGGGTGGCAAAGTTCAGACCAAACGCTTCAGTGGTGGGGGAAGCAGTTTTGATTGGCGCTAGGTTACGAGTTGGCGCCAGATGGCGACATGTCCCGATCCTCACCGGGTGGGTAGCAGCTCTTGCATGGCGCGGCTGAGCGAGTCCAAGGTGCAGGGCTTTTTAATGAAGCGCGCATTGGCAGGTAGGGAGCTGGGCGAAAAGACGACATGACCTGAGACGATGATCACTGGCAACTCAGGATGCTCCCACCAGATGGCTTTGGCTAATTCGAGACCATCGATGTGCCCGGGCATCTGTATGTCAGTAATGACTAGGGAAAGGTCTGGAATTTTCTCCAAGATGGCCAAGGCATCGTCCGCACTGGCGCAATCAGTGACGGTGTGACCGAGGTGCGTGACGGCCTCGGTCATCAACCACCGAAGAACCTCATCGTCCTCTACTACCAACACCTGGTGTCGCATAGTTAGCCTCCCGCCCTACCTCTACAGACCTGGCATATAACAACGCGTTCCAAAGCGCTGACAGAGTATGACGAAGTGGTTTCTTTGCCCTGATGACTCAATGGGCTAGGCTGAACGCTTGGTACGTGTGGATGGTGGGAAACCGTAATGCGCCTGTACGACTTCATTGAGAGTGATATGGGAAGCATTCTCCAGGCTTGGGAGGATTTCGCACGTTCGGTCAAGACGGACTTACCCACTCAGGATTCAGCCGGCCTCAGGAATCACTCTGAGAAGATTCTGCGCACCGTTGCCGCTGATATGCGTACTGCTCAGACTGCGCATCAGCAGTCTGAGAAGGCGCAAGGCAGAGGCCCTCTAATGAGGAGCGATACGGCGGCTCAGACCCATGCCATTACTCGTTTGATAGCGGGCTTTTCGATGGATCAATTGGTCTCTGAGTACCGAGCGCTGCGCTCGAGTGTTCTATCGCTCTGGCTGGCAAAAGAGACGCTCCGAGACGCAGAGCATGTTCAGGACATGATCCGCTTCAACGAGGCAATAGACCAAGCCATGGTTGAATCCATTGCAGCCTATGGCGCAGCAGTGGAATCAACTCGAAAAATGGTACTGGCTGTGCTTGGCCATGATCTGCGTTCGCCATTGGGTGCGGTACTCATGGCTGGTGATCTAATCCTGCGACAGGATGAGTCAGGTGAGAAGGTAAAACTGCTCGCCGCTCAGGTTTGTAACAGCGCTCGCCGGGCCAACAATATGGTGAACGACCTTCTGGATCTGGCGCGCTGTAATTTGGGAACAGGTATCCCGGTGCACCTGCAGCAGGTGGAGCTGAACCCGATCTGTCGCTCGGTCATCGAGGAACTGCGCGCGGGTTCCCCTTGGGCGAACATTATTTTGAACGAATCCGTACAGATCACCGGTCAGTTTGATCCTGATCGCATGGCTCAGGTCTTCTCCAATTTGATTGGCAATGCCCTGCTCCATGGTGACTCGACGCTACCGATCCAGGTCACTTTCTTCAGCGAAGCCGGAGTTCCGCGCTTCAGCGTGCACAATTCCGGAGAGCCGATTCCCAGCGATGTGATGCCCTATCTGTTCAAGCCAGAGGGCAGATATTCAAGCTACGCGGCAGAAGAAAAGGGCTCAGCCGCTGGGTTAGGGTTGGGGCTATTCATCGCATCGGAAATAGTCGCCAGCCATGGTGGCAGGATAGAGGTCGAGTCTGGCGTTGAAGGGGGGACGACCTTTCAGGTCATTCTGTCCTGATGGCTTCAGTCCGACTGGAAGCGCCTACCGTTGACAGCTAGGAAGCCTTTTCGCCTCAGCAATTCGGTGTTTGTAGGTTTGACCGTAACCTGCTCGAGTTCGGGAGCTGAGAACCAGCGACACTCCACGATCTCGTGTGAGGGGTGCGGCTGTACTGACGTTGGCACGTTCATGCGATAGAGCCAGTGCTCTTCCGATTGGAGCACGCTGTGTCCGAGGAACTGAGCATCCGTCAGTTGCATGCCGGTTTCTTCACAGAGCTCTCGACGGGCTGCTTCTAGCTGGGTCTCTCCAGGATCGATTTTTCCGCCTGGCAGTGACCACTCGGAGGCTTCCTTGCGCACCAGCAAGACTTTGTCGGCTTGCAGGCAAATGACCGTGGAGTGCAGTTCTTTCGATTGGCTCATGACGGTTCCTCCGGTATGAACGGAAGGCCATACCTGCATCTGGAAGTTCACTCCGCTCGGTGAATGGCCTGTCGGGTCGTTGCACCAACCTCTCAGCATGATTCCAGCCGCTTCCACTAATCCGGGCGGTTGTTGCTCTCTAAGCGGCCTGCGCTTTCTGCGCGGGATTTTTTCGGCTATCAATTGGGAAACTGTACTGTTTCCTTAGCCGGTCATTCCGTCATTCCTCGAATGGTGGCTTCGAAGATGTTGGGGAAGCCAGGGTTATCCCTCTCCCTGGCTATTTGCTCAGCGGTTGTCTTCCGCCATTCCGCTGTCTTCGTCCTGAATAGCTTGCGACTCATCGTCCATACCTTTCTCCCGGTCAGTTTTAATACCGGTGGAATGGCCTCCTTGGCCACCCCGTTGGGATGCACCACCGGCACGCTGAGGATCATCTTCCTGACGGTTACTGCCGCTGCCATGCCCAGTTTGCTGATCCTCAGGTCTCCCTCCGGACATTTGACCGCCTTTCTGGCCTGCTTCAGACGCCCGTTGTGGATCATTGGCAAAATTGCCAGGGTTGTTTTGAGCGGTGCCGCCTTGCTGACCAGCTTTCTCTTGATCGTTAGCCATGATCTCGCACCTCGTGTGTTCACACAGAGAGCCTGTGTTTTCTTCGGATGCTGGGAGAGTGCGGGATGCTCCCTTTACTTTCGTGCTAGCTGACCGGGTGCGCGAAAGATCGTAATACGCAACGTATCGTGTGATAAAGACCGTTGCAATGGCATAGCTAGGTGTGGGGATCTGAGCGCGGCTAACTTACTTCCAAGAGGGGCAAACGCTGCCGGATGTCGGCGATAAGCCGTCTGCCCAGGGTGCGGTTTACGACAGCCGTCCCAGGAGAGGCACGCCAGGGGCATAGCTACATGCAACTGTCCCAGGTGCTATTGGCTGGAACGGCTGTTCGCTTTCTCAGATGTCGACGTGGAGGGCCGATGCAGATGAGCACCTGTTGGATCGGTGATCTGAATAACGTTGCCGTGTTGCCAACCATCCGCCTTGGGATCAGCCGCAGGGATTTGAATGTCAGCCCGCTGAGCTTTGGTTTTTGCCGCATCCACCCCCAGACGGCGATTGCGCTGCTCGACCATCGCCGGGTCAGCCTGGCCATCCATTGTGAACCCCATCATCAACTGCGGAACGCCCACAGGAAGAGCTTTATCTTGGTCGGTGTGCCACGTGTGCCATGTCTTCCCGTAGGTATGGGCAAGCCGCTCCATCAGCGCATGCTCAGCAGTCGCGGGTATGCCTGGTGCAACCAACTGACCGGACGAGACTTCATAGCCGTGGCTGTGCCACATCGCCTTCTCGTTGGCCGGCAGACCAGCAAACAGCTTTTCGTCGATGATGTACTCGACACCCATGATCTTCGCTTCCTTGGTATTACCGTCGAAGATGACGCACTGGATGACATCCTCATTCAGGATGGAGCAGTAGTGATGCGCTTCCATCTGCACATCAGGATGTCCGTTGTAAAAGTGGAAGCCATCCAGGTAGGCGTTGATGGCCTCAATGGGCGGCTTGGCCTGCAAGGTCGCGGCGCCGGCTTCCAGCAACTGAGTCTTTGCGGTTTCGGGCCTGCCAGGCGTCTCCACAGGCGACTTCGTCTCAGGAGCAGAGCAAGCCCACAGAAGACTACAGGCCAGGGGAAGGGTTATAAATCTGATGAGTTGTGGCATGAGAGTGGCTCTAGCTAGTGTCCTCAAGGGACAGCCTGGGCCTGCTGAACGGACAACTCAGAAGACAAACGGCCGAATTCTAGGCAAAAGAAAGCCCGCTGCTAGGCGGGCTAATGGGAGCTTCTATCACACGTAGGGATAGGATGAGTGTTGCCTAGGTGTCGTGAAAATTGGGTGAAAGAAAAGTCCCTACAATGTCATCGCAGGGTTCTCCAACGCAGGGCCAGCCCATGCGCGTGATCTGCGACATATGCGACGGTTCACGTCATTGAATCTTGGTGTCAAATGGTAAGCGGAGCGCGCCGGCCCAATGGGCCAGAGGCATGAGGAAAGCCCTGATTATTCAAGGCTTTTTGCGTTTCTTAACCGATCCACGTTCCCTTCCTGCCGCAAGGTCAGGGCTTGGTTTACCGTGGCTTCCCCGACTTTCACTTCCACGGCAATAGCGATTCGTAATCCTCAACCTTCGCGGCATGCGGCAAGTCCTCCAGTACGTGGCGAAGCCATGCATAGGGTTCTTGGCCGTTGGCTTTGGTGGTTCAAGCAAGCTCTCAATTGTGCGCTGACTGCAGTGACGTTCGTGGCGACTGGCCTGCGGGCCTCATCGCTCACACCTTTCAACTCTCGCTTAACGGCGAACGAGTGCTCGGGACACGCAAGGCGCCACGGGGCAGGGCGGCTGAATAAGGACGTTCCCCGTCGAGTATTTACATTCAGTTCGTATGATAATAAGGTTTTAATCATACGAGCTGCATGTATTTTGCCTTGAGCGTGACTGCCCAAGGGCCTTTCGATAAGGAGAGTCGAGCGTGTTCAGTACCTACCGCGAGTTGTTCCAGGCCAAAGGCGCCAAGGGCTTCGCCTTGGCCGGCCTGCTGGCCCGGCTGCCGTTGCCGATGACCGGTATCGGGATCATCACCATGTTGTCTCAGATCACCGGCAGTTACGGCCTGGCCGGTGCGGTGGCGGCCACCTTCGTGCTGACCTATGCACTGATGTCGCCGCAGATCTCGCGCCTGGTCGACCGCCATGGCCAGGGCCGCTTATTGCCGGCCGCCGCCGGGCTCAGCGTGCTGGGCATCCTTCTGCTGTTGGCTTGCAGCTATTGGCGGCTGGCGGACTGGACCCTATTCGTCGGGGCCGCGCTCGCCGGCTTCATGCCCAGCATGTCGGCGATGGTGCGCGCGCGCTGGACCGCGATTTACCGCGGCAAGGCGCAACTGAAGACAGCCTACTCGCTGGAAACCGTTCTTGACGAAGTCACCTTCATTGCTGGCCCGCCGATTTCGGTGGGGCTGAGCGTGGCGGTACTTCCGCAGGCCGGTACATTGGCTGCTGCCGTGTTCCTGGCCATCGGCGTGTTCGCCTTGGCGGTGCAGGTCGGCACCGAGCCGCCAGTAGAGGCCGATGCCGCCACCGGGCAAGACAGCATGTCGGTGTTCAGGCTGGCCGACGTACGCCTGCTGACCTTGCTGATGGTCGCTATGGGCTTGATCGTCGGTACGGTCGACATCGTCAGCGTGGCATTCGCCGAGCAGATGGACATGCCGGCTGCGGCCAGCGTGGTGCTGTCCTGTTATGCCATCGGCTCCTGTGTCGCGGGGCTGGTGTTCGGTGTCCTGAAACTCGATACCCCGCTACACAAGCTGCTACTGCTGGGTGGGTTGGCGACGGCGGCGACAACCTTGCCGCTGCTGGTGGTGGGAAACATCATCGGGCTGGCCATCGCCGTGCTGGTTGCGGGCCTGTTCTTCGCCCCGACCATGATCGTGGCGATGTCGCTGGTAGAGCGCATCGTGCCCGAAAGCAAGCTGACCGAAGGGATGACCTGGTTGCTCGCCGGTCTCAACGTTGGAGTTGCCGGCGGTGCCGCAGCATCTGGGCAGGTGGTCGATGTGTGGGGTGCCCAGGCCGGATTCAACGTGGCCTTGGCCGCCGGGGCCGCAGTGTTGTTGGTCGCGCTTTGGGGCTACCAGCGCATGCGCGACCGAGCCCGACAGGCGTCGTATTCGCTTTGATCGGATTCAGGGCTGGCCGCCAGGCTTGGGGGCTCGGTCACCGCGCGACGATACGACAGGCTTGTCAGTGCGCCTCGCGCCCAAGACAATGCGTGCAAGCGGTATGAATACTCGTATACGCCTACCCCATGCCGCCAGAACACAAGGAATAGCTGGATGGTTCGCCGCACCCGCGCCGCAATGCAAGAAACCCGAGCCCTGTTACTGGCCACCGCCCGCCAGATGTTCAGCGAGCAGGGATTTGCGCACGCCTCGATGGATGATCTGACCGCCCGGGCGGGCTTGACGCGGGGGGCGTTGTACCACCACTTTGGCGACAAGAAGGGCTTGCTGGCAGCCGTCGTTGAGCAGCTCGACGCTGAAATGGACGAGCGCCTGCGTGCTATTACCGAGACCGCCGATAACGCTTTGGACGGCTTCCGCCAACGCTGCCACGCCTACCTGGAGATGGCGCTGGAGCCCGAGATCCAGCGTATCGTATTGCGCGACGCCAGAGCGGTGTTGGGGGGCGGCTCGCCTGAGGCCCAGCGGTATTGCATAGAGTCGCTGCGCCAGTTGATCGACAACCTGGTACTAGAGGGCGTTTTCGTCAACGCGCACGCTCAAGCGCTGGCTGCGTTGATCTACGGCAGCTTGGCTGAAGCGGCTGTGTGGATCGCGGAGGCCGAAGACGGCAATGCACGCTTGGCGCAGGCTGGCAAGGCGTTCGACCTGCTGTTGCTCGGGGTGCTAAAGCGGCCAACAGACTCTACGGACGCGTGAATGCGCGCGACAGTTCCACCTTGTTGGGAGCCCCGTCCCCCTCAAGGCAGTTCCGCTACCTGACTACCCGTTAACGTCTGGCAGGGCAGGCTTGGTGCTGCTCAAGGTTTTTCGGTAGTGCTCGGTTGGCGAGCGGCGGGTTCTGTGGAAGAAGACGCGGCAGCATGAAGCTTGTCGGTAATCTGCTTGGCCAAGGCATGGTAAAGCGAGACCGGAGACACCCATCCAGAGATGGCCGCCGCCATCAGTGTCGCGGCCAACATGGGAATGGCCAGGTCCGGGCTGTGTGTCAGTTCAAGCACGATGACCGAGGCGGTCAGTGGCGAGCGTGTCACACCGGCCAGGTATGCGCCCATGCCAAGTAGTGCGCCTGCCTGAGGGTCAACATCGGGCAGCAAGCTCAACAGCGGCGCAAAGGCGGCGCCGATGCTCAGCGAAGGCGAAAAGAGCCCGCCTGGAATCCCGGAAAGATAGGACGCGACGTTGGCCAGAAACTTCCACAGGAGAAAGCTTGTGTCCGTGATCGGCTGCCCCTCCAGCAACGCACGCGTTTCTTCATACCCGGTGCCGAATACATGATTGCCAGAGACGAGCCCCAAGGTGGCCAGCAGCAACCCACAGGTGGCAGCAAAGCGCACTGGATAGCGTCCGCGTAACTTACAGACCTGGCCGAGTATGCCCTTGTCGGTGGGCAGCACAAGCTTGGCGTAAAAACCACCCAGCAGCCCGCCCAGCACTGCACAGGCAGGAACGACGCTCCAGCCCCAGTCCACCGGCATCCGACCGCTGATCTCGCCAAAGTAGGCGTAATGCCCCATCAGCCCCAGCGTCACGACTCCGCCGATCAGCACCGCAGTGAGCACCAAGCCACTGAAACGTTGCTCGAACGTGCGGCTCAATTCCTCAATGGCAAAGACTACCCCCGCTAACGGTGTATTGAAGGCTGCCGCAATACCCGCAGCGCCTCCGGCTAGCACCAGGCCAGCGATGGTGCGCCGGCCGTGCAGGCCTAAACGTCGGCCAAAGGAATAGAGCACTGCGGCGCCGATGTGGACGGTCGGGCCTTCCCGGCCAACCGAACCGCCGACCAGCAGGGCGCCCAGCGTCAGGCTCATGCGTGCTGCAGCCACAGGGAGCGAGAGTAATCGGGCGCGCAGCCGGCGAGAGGGCATTTCCAGGGCGGCGATGACTTGGGGAATGCCGCTACCCTTGGCATTTTCAAACCATCGTTGCGTCAGATAAGCCAGGGCCGCGAAACCCAGCGGAGTGATGAGAAGAGGTGACCAGGGTGCCCATTCCAGCAAGCGCTTGAACGAAGCGAACGCCGCGTCGGCTAGCCAGGCGAAAGCCAGCGCAACGAGCCCCACCAGCAATGCCCCGATCCAGAACGCCAGTCGCTGACGCCATTCTCGCCAGCGTGAACGGCGGGGGAGTGAAGGTGCAGGTCGGGTAGGGTCGGACATTGTCCACACATGGCTGACTTGGAAAGCCGTGAGTATGGCGTGTTTTCCCGTACAGGCCTACCCGACACAGGTTGTAGCCGCACCGGGAGTGGCGATCCGCTTGCCCAACTGCAAGGGATCGCCAGTCCGGAATTGGCTAGGTGGGCGAACCGGCTTTGGTAGCAGACGCTGCGCTGCGCATGCTCCACACCCCCCAGGTCAACCCCAGCACGGCTGCGATCAACGACGCGGATAGCACACCGAGTTTCGCTGCCCCGAGTGAGCCAGGGTCGACGAACGCGAGGTTGGCGATGAAGATCGACATGGTGAAACCGATACCGGCCAGCAGCCCGACCAGAACAATGCTACGCCAGTTGACCTCGGCGGGAAGCACGCACCAGCCCAGGCGGACCATCAGCCAACTGACGCTGACGATGCCCAAGGGCTTTCCTGCAACCAGGGCGACAGCGACGGCGATCATGACCCACTGGGGGCCTTCTGCGGACAGGTCGACACCCGAAAGGCTGACCCCGGCGTTGGCCAAGGCAAACACCGGCATGATGCCGAAGGCTACCCAGGGGTGCAGGGTGCCTTGCATGCGCACTACCGGCGGCAGCAGTTCACGCTGGGCCAGGCGCAGTCGTTTCAACGGGTCCATGAGGTCGCTGGCACCTTGCTCAGGCGCCTTGGCGCGCCCCAGCAATTCGCCGGTGAAGCGGGTAATGGCGTCCAGTGGGCGCTCACGCATCGGCATTGCGGTGACAGGTGTCATCAGGCCCAGCACAACGCCTGCGAGGGTCGGGTGGGCGCCGGTCAACAAGATGCCCAGCCAGACGATCGCACCGGGAATGACATAGGCGTAGGCTGAACCCACTCCGATCTTCTGAAGCCCGATCACCATTAGCAGGCCGATCACTGCAACGCCGAAGCCGGTGTAATCAAGGCCGCCTGAGTAGAAGAACGCGATGATCAGGACTGCGATGATGTCATCGATGATTGCCAGGGCGAGGAGGAATACACGTACGTTGGACGGGATCGACTTGCCGAGCAGGGCCAATACGCCCACCGCAAAGGCGATATCCGTCGCCGTTGGCACGGCCCAACCTTGTTGGTCTGCTGGCGCGTGACCAAAACTCAGGTAGAGGAGTGCGGGTACCGCTACGCCGCCGACAGCGGCTGCCATGGGAAGCGTGGCTTGACGCAGGCTGGACAGTGCACCTTCGTGGATCTCGCGGCGGATCTCCATGCCCACGACCAGGAAAAAGATGGTCATCAGGCCATCATTGATCCAGAAATGCAGGGACTGCGAATAGACATGCGAGCCCACGCCGAACGTCAACGGGGTATGCCAAAGGGCTTCATAACTGTCGGCAGCCGGGGAATTCGCCCAGATCAGGGCAGCGACTGCGGCAATCAACAGAACGATGCCGCTGACCGCTTCAATGTGCAAAAAGCGTTCAAGGTTGGCGAAGGCGCGCTCGGCCAGTTTCTGGGCGCGAGGTAATTCTTGTTTATGCATAGGCACAGGTGCTCCCGCATGGCGGCCCGACCTGCGCTGTTCTTTAACCTGCCTCACTGCACCGTGCAGCTGGCACCCGTGCGGTAGTCTACCGAATAACCACTCGCAGATGAACAAAAAGCGCCAAACCATTCACTCCAATGAGGCGTCGGTTTGAGATTTTTTCCTGCAGACGTTAGGGTTTGTGGTTGTTTTCGAGCACACGGAGCTTGGCAAACGAGAGTTTATCCAGCTGCTAGCCTTGGTAAATGTCGTCGTGCCCAGGCACGCTGTGCTCATCGCCTTGCAAGGAGAACTGCCGCTATGACTGCAGCCCCCAAACCCAGGAGCACCCTCAATCCACCTGTCTTCTACACCAGTGCGATACTGGTTTTTCTGCTGGTCTTGTACGCCACGGCATTTCAGGAGCACGCCCAAACGCTGTTCGAGCAAGTCCAGCGATGGATCATCACCAATGCCAGCTGGTTCTACATTCTTGTTGTAGCGTTGGTGTTGATCAGCGTGGTGTTTCTGGCCGTCAGCCGCTATGGCGACATCAAGCTAGGCCCTGACCACAGTGAGCCGGATTACCGAAAGAGCAGTTGGTTCGCCATGCTGTTCTCGGCAGGAATGGGGATTGGCCTCATGTTCTTCGGCGTGGCCGAACCGGTCATGCATTTCTCCACGCCGCCCGTGGGCGATCCCGGCACCGTTGCCGCGGCGCGCGAAGCCATGAAAATCACCTTTTTCCACTGGGGCCTGCATGCCTGGGCGATCTATGCCATCGTCGCGCTGATCCTGGCCTACTTCAGCTTCCGCAATGGCCTTCCGTTAACCTTGCGTTCGGCACTCTATCCGCTGATCGGTGAGCGAATCTATGGCCCTATAGGGCATGCCGTGGATGTCTTCGCCATCCTCGGCACGGTGTTTGGTGTGGCCACCTCGCTGGGTTATGGGGTATTGCAGATCAACAGCGGGTTTCATCATGTGTTCGGTTTGCCGGTAAACACCACCGTGCAAGTCATCCTCATCACCGCCACCTGCGCATTGGCGACGCTTTCGGTGGCTAGCGGCCTGGATAAAGGTATTCGCATCCTGTCCGAACTCAACCTGAGCCTGGCGGTGATCCTGATGCTGTTCGTGCTGCTGCTTGGGCCTACGGTGTTCCTGCTGCAGACCTATGTACAGAATACCGGCGCCTACCTTTCGGACATCGTCAATAAAACCTTCAATCTCTACGCTTACGAGCCCACCGACTGGATCGGCGGCTGGACTTTGCTGTACTGGGGCTGGTGGTTGTCCTGGTCGCCCTTCGTGGGTTTGTTCATCGCACGTATTTCGCGAGGGCGGACCATCCGCGAATTCGTCTGCGGCGTACTGTTCGTGCCTGCGGGTTTCACCTTGCTGTGGATGACCGTGTTCGGCGACTCGGCAATCCATATGATCCTCAACGATGGCGTGAAGGATCTGGCTGCTGTGGTCAGTGAAGACAGTTCCCTCGCGTTGTTTGCTTTCCTGGAGCATTTTCCGTTCTCCAGCATCATTTCGCTGGTCGCGGTGCTGATGGTGGTCGTGTTCTTTGTGACCTCGGCGGACTCTGGTGCGCTGGTCGTGGATATGCTCGCCTCTTCCGGACAAGGTCATTCACCCCTGTGGCAACGGATCTTCTGGTCAGTCTGCATAGGCGCAGTCGCGATCGCGTTGCTGCTGGCGAACGGCCTCAAGGCGCTGCAGACCGCGACCATTGCGAGCGCTTTGCCGTTCGCGGTCATCCTGCTGGTTGCGATTTGGGGCTTGTTCAAGGCGCTGAGTCTTGATGCGACTCGCCGCGGGTTGCGCAATCAAGCCTTGCCGGGCCCACGCCATACCCGCCACCCACACGGCGGCTGGCAGCGGAGGCTGCGCAATATTGCATTGATGCCTCGCCGGGTTCATGTCACGCGCTTTATCGCCGAGGTGGTGAGGCCGGCCTGTGAAGAGGTCGCCCAGGAGCTGCGCAAGCAAGGCTACGAGGTGAGCGTGAATGAGCGTGATGATGGGCGGGTATCTCTGGAGCTCTCCCATGCCGGTGAAGGACGTTTCCTCTACGAGGTGCGGCCACGGGCCTTCAATACGCCAAGCTTCGTCATGCGGGACACCGAAGACGGTGCCGATTCCCGCAAGTATTTCCGCGCGGAAGTGCATCTGCGAGAAGGGGGCCAGGACTACGACATCATGGGGTGGAGCCGTGACGATGTGATTGGCGACATCCTGGATCAGTACGAACGCCACCTGCATTACTTGCACGTGGTGGGCTGAAGTAGATTCGGTCCTGCCCTGTCGCCGTCAGGGCAGGGCGGTTCGCCTGCTGTCCAAAGGCGGATTTTCACAGGCCCAGAAGTCTACTGCAGCAATGCGTTCGCTCGGCGGTCCTAACCAATAGGACAGTGGCTGGCACCCGTCTGTCGTGCAGACCTGGTAGTCACCAGCCTCGGGCGTTCGCCCGGCGTGCAAGGGCTGCAGCGGTGGTAGATGACGACGATAGTGCCAAGTGCCGTCACGCAGTTGAGCGTCGTCCGGAATCTCCATGCCGGCCCCGCTGCCTTTGACCCGTGCCTCTACCAGTACCAGGCCCACCGGGGTCACCTGATAATCCTCTTCCCAGCGGACCTTTTCGATACTGTGCTGCCACGCAAGGGTAAAACCGTTCAGTGGCAGGCTGACCCAGACCACACCGGCCAACCCAACGCAAAGGCTGATCATGCGAGGTGGCCAGAGGCCGGTCGGGTTCGCCAGTAGTGCCAACCCAGCACTGCCGCACCCAAAGCAAAACCGACCTCATCGCTGATGGGCGCGGCAAGTATCAAGGACACACCAGCCGCGAACGCCAACAGGCGCTCCCACCAGGGCATGGGGGCACGCAAATGCCCGATCGACGCACATCCCCAGAGGGCTACCGCGAACGCCGCCTTGATCACCATGTACAACGTGGAGCCCATGCTGTCACCTTGCATCATCAACGCCGGGTCATAGACCGCCATGAAGGGCACAACGAAACCGGCCAAGGCAATGCGCACCGCCCAGAAGCTGATCAACAGGCCTTTTTCCTTGGCAATCGGGGCCGCTGCAAAGCATGCCAATGCCACTGGCGGCGTCAGGTCGGCCAGGATGCCGAAATAGAACACGAACATGTGCGAGACGATCAGCGGGACCCCGAGCTCCAACAGGGCGGGGGCGGCAATGGAGCTGGTGATGATGTAGTTGGGGATGGTCGGGATGCCCATACCCAATACCAGGCAAGTGAGCATGGTCAACACCAGCGAGAGGAACAGGTTGTCCCGTCCCAGGTCAAGGATGTATCCGGCAAAGGTGGTGGCCAGGCCGGTCAGCGAGATGACGCCGATAATGACGCCGACCAGCGCACAGGCAATGCCCACCGGCACCGCATGACGGGCACCCTCCGCGAGGGCCATGACGCATGCGTGCAGGGTGGCACGGCCGCCCTGGACAAAGCAGCACGCAATGGCCAGGCCGGCAATGACCATCAGGATCACCCCGATCCCCATGCGGAAAAAACCTGAACACAGTATCCCGAGTGCAACCCAGAAAGCCGCGCGCAGCCAGGTTTTTTGAGCGCGCAGGATGATCGCCGAGCCTAGGATGACGATGGCGGTCAGGGCCAGGCCGACCATTCCCGAGTACAAAGGTGTTCGCCCGGAAAACAACAGGGCGACCAGAACCATCAGCGGTACCAGCAGGAACCAACGTTGTCGCAACGCATCCCAGGCACTCGGGCACTGTTCGCGAGGCAAGCCGTGCAGATGGCTGCGCCGAGCCTCCAGGTGGACCATCCAGTAGACCGAGCCGAAGTACAGCAATGCTGGGATGAGCGCGGCTTTCGCCACCTCGGCGTAGGGCACGTTGATCGTCTCGGCCATGATGAACGCCACGGCGCCCATCACCGGCGGCATCAGCTGGCTGCCCATGCTGGAGGTCGCCTCGACGCCACCGGCAAATGCAGGCTTGTAGCCAAAACGCTTCATCAGCGGAATGGTGAACTGTCCGGTGGTGACGACATTGGCCACCCCCGAGCCGGTAATGGTACCCATCAGTGCCGAGGAGAACACCGACACTTTGGCCGGCCCTCCGCTGCGATGGCCGAACAGCCCCATGGCGAAATCGGTGAACAGACGAATCATGCCCGCCTGCTCGAGAAATGCGCCGAACAGGATGAACAGGTAAATGTAGGTGGCTGAGACATAGGTCGGTGTGCCATACAGCCCTTCGGTGCCGAAGGCCAACTGATTGACGATCTGATCGAGGCCGTAGCCTCGATGCGCGAGTTCGCCTGGCAAGTGTTGGCCAAGCAACCCATAGGCCAGAAACAGGGCGCAAATGATGGGCAACGCTATGCCCATGACGCGTCGCGCGGCTTCAAAGACCAAACCAATAAGCAACAGCCCCACGATCAGGTCACTGGTGGTCAGCTCACCGGAGCGTTGAATCAGATCCCCTTCGAAGTACCACTGGTATGCAGCCGTCGCCATTCCCGCAAGGCCCAGCAGCCAGGCAAGGGGTTGCCACGGCCGACGGTGGCCAACGAATGAATAGCTCAGGTACACCACCAGCAACAGGAACCCCACGTGTATTGCACGCAGTACTTGGGTGGAAATCAGGGGGAAGGCCGCCGTGGCGATCTGGAAAACCGAAAAGACCAATGCCACGGCAAAAAGCGCGGCAGGCCAGCGATCGGTGCTGGCGTGAAGACCTTGCGCGGTATCACTCATACGCTGCTCCATGGCTCAGGAATGTCATCAGGGGAGCAGGTTTTTCTCCTTGAAGTACCTCTCTGCTCCTGGATGCAGCGGAATGGGCAGGTTCTTGGCGGCATTTTCTGCCTGGATATCTTTCGCTGCAGCGTGGGCCGTGACCAGGCGTGGAAGGTTCTCGAATATCAGCTTGGTCATCTGATAGGCCAGGTCATCGCCGATGTCGGCGCGGGTGACGAGGATGTTGTTGATGGCCGCCGTTGATACGTCCGCACTCTGACCATCATAGGTGTTGGCAGGAATGGTGGCGGGTTGGTAGGCGTTGTTGCCAATGCGGGTCACGACCTCGGCAGGGATAGGCACGAACACTACCGGCAAGGTCGCGGCCAGGTCTCGGATAGCCGCTTGACCGAGCCCTGAGGATTGCAGCGTGGCGTCAAGCTGACGGTTCTTGATCAGTTCGACGGACTCCGCATAGGGCAGGTATTCAACTTTTCCCATGTCCTGGTAGGTAAGCCCCGCAGCTTTGAAGATGGCGCGGGCGTTCAGTTCTGTCCCGGACTTGGGGGCTCCAACCGAGATACGCTTACCTTTGAGGTCTGACAGGGATGTGATCCCAGACTCCTTGCTGGCGACGATCTGGATGTAGTTGGGGTAGGTACCTGCGATGGCACGGAGTTTCTTCAAGGGCGTTTTGAATCCAGCCTCTGCATCGCCCTTCCAGGCATCTGCCACCGAATCCCCCAGTGCGAATGCCAACTCCCCTCGACCGGCTTGCAACAGGTTGAGGTTCTCTACCGAGGCCTTGGTGGCTTGCACCGTGGTCTTGCTGCCCTCTATGCCGTGGCTGTAGATCTGTGAAATGCCTACGCCTACCGGGTAATAGACACCACTGGTACCGCCTGTGAGGATGTTGATGAAGGTCGGTGCGGCCTGGGCAGCCGCGCTGACAGCAAACAAGGTGCTGGCCAATGCCAGGCGAAGGGCTGGGTTCATGGCGTCGTTCTCCGCTTGTTGTTGTTATTCCTGCGCCAGTAAACCTAGAACGAATATGCTGTCCCTGCCCAATTTTATGGCTGATTGGCTGGATGGCCTCTGCTCTAGAATCGCCAGAAGACTGGCGAGACCAGTACCAGTACGGTGAGGATCTCGAGCCGTCCAAGCAGCATGCCAACCGTCAGCAACCATTTCGCTGCGTCCGGCAAGGAGGCGAAATTACCTGCTGGACCGATAAGCGTCCCCAGGCCTGGACCGACGTTGCACACGGCGGTGGCCGCCCCGCTCAACGCCGTCATCCAGTCGAGTCCTATCAAAGACAGGCCCAGGGCGATGACCGCAATGGTGACGGTGAAGAAGAACGAGAACGTCAGCAGTGACCGTACGATCTCTTCATCGATGGGGTGCCCATTGTATTTCTTCGAGATCGTTGCCCGTGGATGGATCAACTGCTTCAGGCTGCTGACAAGCAAGGCAGCGGCCACCTGGAAACGGAATATTTTCAAACCGCCGGCGGTGGAGCCCGAGCACCCGCCGACGAACGTCAGGTAAAAGAACAGCATGATGGCGAAGCTGCCCCAGAGCGTGTAATCACCCACGGCAACGCCTGTGGTGGTTACCACCGAGGTCACATTGACTGCAACGATACGAAACGCATCCCACCAGGCCAGATCGCTGTGCAGGCAGAGCCAGGTTCCGACGGTGAGCCAGACGAAGACGAGAAAACCAATGAAACCGCGAACTTGATGGTCCTTGAGCAGGATGCCTCGATGGCCACGCAGCGTGGCGACATACAGCGTGAAGGGCAGGCTGCCGAGTATCATGATGACCACCGCTACCCAATGCACCGCAGGCTGCTCCCAATGGCCCAGTGAGGCATCCGAGGTCGAGTAGCCACCGGTTGAAATCAGCGACATCGAATGATTGATGGCTTCGAATGGGGTCATGCCGGCTGCCCACAATGCCCCTGTCCCCAATGCAGTCAGGCCCAGGTAGACCAGCAGTATTACCTTGGCTGCCACATGCGAACGCGGCGTCACTTTGTCAGACCAATCCGAAGACTCGGTCTGGAACAGGCGCATGCCGCCCACGCGCAGCAGTGGCAGGATCGCCACGGCCATGCCGATAAAACCAATGCCTCCCAGCCAGTGCAGCAGCGAACGCCATATCAGCAGCCCCGGCGATGCACTGTCCAGGCCGGTCAGCACGGTCGAGCCGGTGGTGGTGATTCCTGACATGGTTTCGAAGAACGCGTCCGTGTAACTGATGTGTCGAATGAACACCATTGGCAGCGCCGCGAATGCGCACACGATGACCCAGCTTGCCGTCGTGAGCAGATACATGTCCCTGGTCCGCAGTTGCGGTGTGTCGGGTACGCCGCGGGCCACCATGAGCAGGCCGACACACAGAACGATCAGGCTCGACCAGACGAATGCACCGAGGTCGTCGCTGCGGTCGTACACCAGCAGCGTCAGCATTGGAATCACCATGCTGACGGCCAACGTGATCAGGAATACACCAATAATGAAGGCGATGAAACGCAATGCAGGAAGCGGCATTGAGGGAGCTCGTTGGGACAGTGCCGGCAGTATTGCCTGCTTTACGGTAATGTCGAGTAAAAAAGGCGTAAAGTCGTGGCCGGCAATTTTTTACGCCGCTATCTGGCTCCCGCTCGATAGCTCATTGGGTTGACCTCTCCGAGAGTTCCATCGGCTTCGAAGCGGCTGTAAAGGTAGTCTCAAGCACCGCGTGCTCCCTGCTCGCGGCGCTTGTGCGGCACTATTGATTGTGCCGCAGAGGCATGGAAAGCCCTAAGTCTTCCTGGATCACTTGATCAGCGGCACGCCACTGAGTTTCTGCAGCTCGTCAAAGTCGATGTCCGCGCAGATTTCGACCACTTTCAGCCCTTCAGGTGTCACTTCCAGCACGGCCAGGTCGGTGTAGATGCGGCTGACGCAAGCGATACCGGTCAGCGGGTAGGTGCACTCGGGCACCAGCTTGCTTTCGCCGGTCTTGGTCAGGTGGTCCATCATCACGAACACCTGGCGGGCGCCGGTGGCCAGGTCCATTGCACCGCCTACGGCCGGGATCGAGCCTTCGGCACCCGTGTGCCAGTTGGCCAGGTCGCCCTTGACCGACACCTGGAAGGCGCCCAGTACAGCGATGTCCAGGTGGCCGCCACGCATCATCGAGAACGAATCGGCATGGTGGAAGAAGGCACCACCGGTCAGCAGGGTGACGTGCTGCTTGCCGGCGTTGATCAGGTCATCGTCTTCCTCGCCCGGCGCAGGGCTTGGGCCCATGCCCAGCAGGCCGTTCTCGCTGTGCAGGAACACTTCCTTGTCGCCCAGGTAGTTGGCCACCAGGGTCGGTGCGCCGATGCCCAGGTTTACGTACGCGCCTTCCTGGATGTCTGCGGCCACGCGTTGGGCCATCTCGGTGCGGGAGAGCTTTTTGGTGATGGTCATGGCAGGCCTCAGACAGCTTTGGCAATCGAAGAAGCGGCAGCACCGGTGACGGCGACCACGCGCTGGACGAAGATACCCGGGGTGATGATGTGTTCCGGGTCCAGTTCACCGAGTTCGACGACCTGGTCGACCTGGGCGATGGCGGTCTTGGCAGCCATGGCCATGATCGGGCCGAAGTTGCGGGCGGCCTTGCGGTAGGTCAGGTTGCCCCAACGGTCACCCTTGTGCGCCTTGATCAGTGCGAAGTCGGCGTGCAGCGGCATTTCCAGCACGTACATGCGGCCATCGATCTCACGGGTTTCCTTGCCCTCGGCCAGCAGGGTGCCGTAGCCGGTTGGCGAGAAGAACGCACCAATGCCGGAGCCTGCGGCGCGGATACGCTCGGCCAGGTTGCCCTGCGGGACCACTTCCAGCTCGATCTTGCCGGCGCGGTACAGTTCGTCGAACACGTAGGAGTCGGACTGGCGCGGGAACGAGCAGACCACCTTGCGCACGCTGCCTGCCATGAGCAGGGCGGCCAGGCCGATCTCGCCGTTGCCGGCGTTGTTGCTGATGATGGTCAGGTCGCGGGCACCGGTGGCAATGAGGCCATCGATCAGCTCGGACGGCATGCCAGCCGTGCCGAAGCCACCGACCATGATGGTCGAACCGTCGGTAATCCCTTCCACCGCGCTGGCGATGGACTCGTACGTTTTATTGATCAAGGCGAGCTCCTGGTTGTTCCTGGAGTTGTGGTTGTCGGGCTGGCCGGAGCGCGTGAAGCGATGGGGCCTGTCAGCACTTGAAATGGCTTGCTGACTTTCGCTATAGCGTGCCGCAAGATAGGGCAACAGTAGAGAGGGTTTGGCTGAATTTGTGCGATTATCGAACTGTTGTGCGATCTGCGAGCAGTTCTGGAGGCTATTTGCCTCATTTCAGTTGAATGCTTAAACCGCTCATTTTTGCCCGTGGCTGGTGCGTTCCGGAGTTGCCTGCCGGCATCTTGCACTGAAGAAGTGCATCCACTCCGCGGGATCGCCGATTAATCACGCCTCCCGCCGTTGGCGTGCGACTTGCTATCAGATTGCCATTCGATGTCGCGTATGGTGAAGATAATGTCGCTTTCCAGTGGTTCGATGCAGTTATCGTCGAGTGAAAAGGGCTGGCTGCCGTGGTTCGGCAAAACCGGCAAATTCAGCATGGGCTGGGCGTGCCGCCTTAACCGGGCCAGTTACCCGCAGGTCGAGCAAACCTTCGAAGCCATCGCCCAGACCCGAGTGCAGTTGCTGCATGAGTGGGTGCGCGAACAGTGGGAGCACCTGGCCGACCTGGCCGAGCAGGTGGCGCCCGGGCTCGCTCAAGTCGATAGCGCGATGTTGCGCAACACGCTGGCCCAGGCGGAGGACTTTTCCGAACTGTTTGTCGTCGATGTGCACGGCAGCGTCACCGCTTCGACCTGGCCCCAGCGTGGCACGCCACGTATCGAGTATTTGGCAGCTCTGGCGCAGGGGCTGAAAGCACCGTTTCTGCACGGGCCCTACAGCGACTCGCTGACCTTGCAGATCGGCCCGTCTTCCTCGCGCTTCCACGATGAAGTCACGTTGATGTTCTACCAGCCCCTCATGCACGAGGGCAAAGTGCTGGGTTGTCTGTGTGGGCGGGTGCCCAACGATGTGCTGGGTGACCTGATCCAGCGCGAGGCAGGGCACATTTACCCCGAGTCGGGCGACAACTACCTGTTCATGGCGCAATCGCGCTTCGACCCTGGCATACAGCCCGGTACCGCGTTGTCCCGCTCGCGTTTCGAGGACGCCACTTTCACCCATGGCGAAAACCTCAAGAACGGTGTGCACACGCCCTGGGCCACTGTACAGGTCCAGCGCCATACCGAGCTGGAGCTTCGTTTCACCGACCCTTCCACGCGGGAACTGCACCCTGGCGTGAGGGAGACGATCAGGCGGGGTGCCAACCTGTTCGTGACCTACCCCGGCTATTCGGACTACCGTCATGTGCCAGTGGTGGGCAAGGGCGTTACCTTCCAGTTGCCGGGCTCGCCCGACCGCTGGGGCATGATGTGCGAGGCGGACCTGGAGGAGGTCTACCGCCGGCGTTCGCTGAGCTACGGGTTGATGAAACCCTATGTGGCGATCATGGCGGGGCTGTTCGGCTGCAATTACCTGGTGCAGCACTATGCAGGCCTGCCGCAAGGACTGACTGACGTGATCGAGGCCTTGAGCATGCTGGGCGCCACCTTGTTGTTTGGCGTGCTCGGGCCCAAGCGCCTGGCCGCGAGGTTGAATGGTATGAGCAGTGTGCTATGCACCATCGCCGAGGGTGAAGGCAACCTGCGCCAGCGCCTGGATACCAGCACCTTGGCCAATGATGAGAGCGGCGACATGGCACGCTGGATCAACAGCTTCATCGACCGCCTGGACGCGGTGGTCGGGCAGGTGGTCAAGGCCAGCCGCACGGTCGGCAGCACCAACCAGATGATGCTCGGGCGCAGCCAGGAGGCCAGCGTAAGCTCCGCCGACGTGGCCGACGCCGTGCACCAGATGATGATCATCATGGAAGAGCAACTCGGCGAACTGCAGCAGGCCTCGGTCAGCGCCGAGCAGATGAAGCAGGCCATGGACGAAGTGGTCAGCCGCGCACGCGCGCAGTACCAGGCGGTGCAGGCGGGCACGCAGTCGATCCGCGATGTGGTGGCGCGCTCATCATCCAGCGTGCAGCGGCTCGACAGCCGCATGGTCGAGATCGACAACATCACCGGGTTGATCAGCGAAATCACCAACCAGACCAACCTGCTGGCGCTCAATGCCGCCATCGAGGCGGCGCGTGCCGGGGAGCATGGCCGTGGCTTCGCGGTGGTGGCCGACGAGGTGCGCAGCCTGGCCGCACGCACCTCGCGTGCCGCCGACGACATTCGCCACATGGTCGAGAGCCTGCAGGGCGAAACCCGGCAGGCGGTAAGCTTCATGGAGCAGGGCGTGCAGGACGTCGACAACAGCCTGCGCCTGGCGGAGGACGCTTCTTCCGAAAATGTACAGCTGCACCAGGCGGTGGAGAGCATGTTCGCCATTATCCAGCAGCTCAACCGTCGCAGCGTGGAATACGGCAAGACGATCGAGCAGGTCAACCAGTCCTCCAGCGAGATGCGCCAGACCGCCCTGGTGCTGCAAAGCAGTGCGCAGAAGGTGAAGGTGGATGCTGGCAAGTTGCAGAAGCTGGTGGGGCAGTTCGAAGTCAGTGATGATGGCGAACGAGGCGTCGCTGCTTGAGTAACGTACCTGTCCGGTAACCCGGGAGCCCGTCATGATCCGGCTGGCTGTACCTGCCAATGATCAGGTGCAAGCCAGCCCCGATGACTGCTGACTTCCAGGCCGGTAGCGGACGGAGAGCGGGTTTGCCCAGTCGAAAAAGCCGCGCAATGGCTCAATGTCTGTGGCAGTGTTGGGTATCTGGCCAGCCCCACAGGGACCTACATGCAAACTCGCAAAACCGGTGTTCGCGCCCAGCAGGCCGACCGCACCCGGGACAATATTCTCAAGGCCGCAGTGAAGGTCTTCAGCAAGGAAGGCTTCACTGGCGGGCGCATCGAGCAGATCTCCACGCTGGCCAACTCCAACGACCGGATGATCTATTACTACTTCGGTAGCAAGGAAAAGCTGTTCATCAGTGTGCTGGAACACATCTATGCCAGCTTCAACCAGGCCGAAGCGAAGCTGCGCCTCGACCTCGCCGACCCTGAGCAGGCCCTGCGCGAGCTGGTGGCGTTTATCTGGGACTATTATGTGCGCCACCCCGAATTCGTCACCATCCTCGCCACCGAAAACCTTCACCAGGGCTTGCACGCGCGCAAGTCGCAAAACCTCAGGGCGCTGTCCGGCGAAGCGGTCGGCGTGCTGCGGCCGATCATCGAGGCAGGACAGGCAAAGGGCCTGTTCCGTGACGATATCTGCATTACCCACGCCTACCTGATGATTGCCTCGCTCTGCTACTTCTATAACTCCAACCGCCATACGCTCAGCTCGTTCCTGGCCGTGGACCTGGCCGACAAACAGGCCAAAGCCGATTGGCTGACCTTCATCAGTGACCTTGCGCTGCGCGGCTTGCGCCGCTGAGCCTCAGTGGCTGCCAGGGTTGGCGCGTACCTGCGCAGCCTTGGACGCCAGCCCTTGCCAGGCCGGTTTGTCGGCGGCAAAACGATGGCGCAGGTAGGCCGCGAGGTCGGCTACCTGGCGGTCCGACAGGCTGTCCTTGAAACCAGGCATGTAGCCCAGGTCGCGGGTTGCCGGCGTCGGAATGCCGTGCAGCACCACGCGCAGCAGGTTGTCCGGCAGGTCGCTGTGGACGTTGCTGTTGACCGCCATCGACGGGCTGACGCCAAACAACTTCGGCCCCAGCCCATCACTGTGGCAGCCCAGGCACGCACCTTTGAATACCCGCTCGCCGTTGCTCAGCGACACGTGCGTGTCCACCTGGGGCGCGGCATTGGCGGCCAGTGCCTGCGGCTCGCCCTCCAGGGAACTGAGGTAGTGGGCGATGGCGCGCACGTCGCTTTTTGGCAGGGTGGCAAGCTCACTGACCACCGGGCCCATGGGGCCGGCCGCCACGCCGTGTTTTTCGGAGAAGCCGGTGCTGAGGTAGTTGAACAACTCGTCTTCGCTCCACGGCGTCGATGACTTGCCCAGGGCATTCAAGGCCGGGGCCTCCCAGCCATCGACCATGCCGCCAGCAAGGTAGCTGCTACCGCCTTTTTCTGCGCCCATCAGGTTGCGCGGCGAATGGCAGGCCGTGCAGTGGCCCAGGCCGTCGACCAGGTAGGCACCGCGGTTCCACTGCGCGCTGCGCTGCGGGTCGGGCTGGTATTCGCCGCGTTGCAGAAACAGCGCATTCCAGCCGGCCATCAGCGGCCGCTGGTTGAACGGGAAGCGCATCTGGTTGGCGGGCGCTTCCTGGCGTACCGGTGTTTGCGACATCAGGTAGGCATACAGCGCTTGCATGTCGGCGTCGTTGATGTTGCGAAACGAGGTGTAGGGAAACGCCGGGTACAGGTGCCGGCCATCGCGGCTGATACCTTCGCGCATGGCCCGCTCGAAGGCGGCGAAGGACCAGCGGCCGATACCGGTTTCCGGGTCGGGGGTGATATTGGTGCTGTACAACGTGCCGAAAGGCGTATCCATTGCCAGCCCCCCGGCATTGGCCTTGCCGCCGCTGACCGTATGGCACACGGCGCAGTCGCCGGCCGCCGCCACCTGGCGCCCGCGCTCGAGCATGGCGGCGCTCCAGCTGCCGACACCAGGTGGCGTTACCGGGGCGATTTCGGCGCGCCAGGGCAAGGCGGTGGCAAGCATGCCCAATGCGGCGCCGAACACCCCGGCCAGCGAGCCGAACCACCACTTCGAACGCTTGGTTGACGGCTGCGCTGGCGCGGGCGCATCTGGCCCTTGGCCTTCGCCACCGAGCGCAGCACGCACGCGTTCGGCTGTGATCGGCAGCTCGCGAAAACGAATGCCGGTGGCGTCGAAAATGGCATTGGCGATGGCCGCTGCGCTGGGTACCGAGGCTGACTCGCCACTGCCCATTGGCGGCTCGTGCTGGCGCGGCAGCATCATCACGTCGATAGCCGGCAGCTCGGGGAAGGTCAGGATCGGGTAGCCGCCCCATTCCTTGCTCGCCACTGTCGATTCTTCGAAACTGACCTGCTCCTTGAGCACCCGGCTGGTGGACTGGATGACGTTACCGTGGATCTGGTGACGCACACCCTCGGGGTTGACCATCATCCCGGCATCGTGGCCGATCACCACGCGGGTGACGGCCACTTCGCCCGTGCGCCGGTCCACTGCGACATCAGCCACCCAGGCTGCCCAGGCCGCGCCGAAGCCGGGAAATTTACTGTGGATATAGCGCGCATAGGCAAAACCCCGGCCGCGCAGCACATCACCTTCGGCCTGTGTCTGCATGGGCCGGGTATGTGGCTGCCATTGCGCGCGTTCAGCAGTGGCTTTGACCAGGTCGATGGCGCGCGGGTCGGACAGGTGCTTGAGGCGATATTCGACCGGGTCGACGCCAGCGGCGAAGGCCAGTTCATCGATGTACGACTCATGGGCGAAGCTGTTGGGCATGGCCGACACACCCCGCATCCATGAGGCACGCACCAGTGGCGTCATGTCATTGATGGTGACGCGCATGTGTTCGTAATCGTAAGGCGGGATCGACGTGCGATCGCCCATCTCGAACAGCGCCGGCACCGGTTCCACGGCACCGGTCAGCAGCAGGGCCAGGGTGGGCGCGCCATTGGACGGGTAGCTGGTCTGGAAGTCATAGGCGGCCACGCTGCCATCGGCGTTCAGGCCGCCGTCGATTTCCATCAGTTGCGCGGTGCCCTTGGGCTCCCACACGTGTTCCTGTTCGCGGGTCAGCTGCACCCGCACCGGGCGCTGCACCGCACGCGACAGCAGCACCGCGTCGGCGCACACGTCATCGGCGCAGTTGCGGCCATAACAACCGGCTGCTTCCATGCGAATGATCTCGATGCGTGCTTCAGCGCACGCCAGCAGCCAGGCCAGGTCTGCGCGCAGCAGGTGCGGGTTCTGCGTACCTGACCACACGCGGATCTGCCCTGCGGTGAAGTCGGCCAGTGCACATGATGGGCCGATCGATGCGTGCAGCTGGTAAGGCCACAGGTAGCTGCGGCTCAGGCGCTGGCTGGCATTGGCGATACCGCCGTCGACATCGCCCTGGTCCAGCACGGTGCGCTGCACGCGCGGGTTGTCGCGGATGGCCTGGGCGACATCGCTAAGGTCGGGCAGCTTGCCTGTGAATGGCTTCCAGCTGACTTTCAGCTCATGGGCTGCACGGATGGCTTGCTCTTCGCGCTCTGCCACCACACCGACGAAGTCGCGGATGACCACCACGGCGACCACGCCGGGTAGATGGGCGATGGAAGACTCATCCACCGCCAGCAAGCTGTTGCCGACAAAGTCGCCGCTGTCATGGCCGGCATAGGGCGGGCGGATGACCCGACCGTGAAGCATGTTGGGCAGGCGCATGTCGTGCACATAGGTCAGCTCGCCGGTGGCCTTGCCAGGGATGTCTACTCGAGGGGCGCTGCGCCCGACCAGGCGGTAGTCCTCGATGGCCTTGAGCGGGGCGTCGTCGGCAATGTGCAGCTGGTGGTTCTTGCCTTGCACCAGTTCGGCAAAGCTCAGCGTGCTGCCGTTACTGGCGATAACCGTGCCGTCTTCAATGCGCAGCATTTCGGGCGGGCAGCCAAGGCGTAGGGCGGCCTGTTGCAACAGATAGCGTCGCGCTGTGGCTGCGGCCTTGCGCAGCGGTACCGCGGAAATCTGCAGGGTGGCGCTGGCAATGGTCGCGCCCTGGTTGGGTGCCCGCTCGGTGTCGCCCAGCACCATGTGCACCTGGTCCATGCGCAGGTCCAGCTCTTCGGCGACGATTTGCGCCAGCGAGGTACGGATGCCAGTGCCCAGGTCGACATGACCATTGAAGGCGTAGAGCATGCCGTCGTCGCTGACCGCGATGAACAGTGCCAGCTCACGTTCCTTGACTGTAGGTGTCACGCCCTTGGCCACAGGGCCTGAGGGCGGGGTGATCTGGTCGACGATCAGCAACACGCCGGTCTTGGCCAGCAGTTGGTCGCGGCTGGGCACCTGTTGTGAGTGGTTCATGGCTTTCTCCGGGTCTCGGCAGCGCGGCGCACGGCGCGCAGGATTTCGACGTGGGTGCCGCAGCGGCACAGGTTGCCGGACAGCTCATTGCGAATCTGTTCGTCGCTGGGCTCGGGAATGCGATCGAGCAGGGCCTTGGCGGTCATGATCATGCCGTTCATGCAGTAACCACACTGGGCCGCCTGCTCGTCGATGAACGCCTGTTGCACGGGGTGCGGTGCGGCCTTGCTGCCCAGCCCTTCGAGGGTGGTGATATTGCGGCCGGCGGCGCCGGCCAAGGGGATGACGCAGGAGCGGGCGGCCACGCCGTCGATGATCACCGTACACGCCCCGCATTCGCCCAGGCCGCAGCCGTACTTGGGGCCGTTCAGGCACAGGTCGTTGCGCAGGATCAGCAGCAGCGGGGTGTCAGGCATGGCGCTGACTTCGACGGGCTGGCCGTTGACCTGCAGGGAGATGGTTGTTTGCATTATTGGCTCATCTCTGGAGGTTGCTTGCGCTACCAAAGGACTCAAATGACGCGAGCGTTTCGGTAAGTACTCACTACATGAAATGAGTGAGCAAGAAGCAGGCCA
This sequence comes from Pseudomonas sp. yb_2, assembly GCF_043103905.1. Classification (NCBI taxonomy): domain Bacteria; kingdom Pseudomonadati; phylum Pseudomonadota; class Gammaproteobacteria; order Pseudomonadales; family Pseudomonadaceae; genus Pseudomonas; species Pseudomonas sp. yb_2. Next base: position 33,281 of record NZ_JBICKH010000015.1, read on the forward strand.
GAGATGAATTTGCAGAGAACTGTGATGGTGGGGCAGGGATGAAGATTGTCGGCGCCCGGGAAACCGAGCGCCGCCGCGCGGCGCATCGCGCTGTGCCGAACCCCCGAGTTTGTGTGTGTAGGAGCGGGTTTACCCGCGAATACGGTGGTGGCGGCAACGGTGATCGGCAGGTGGAGATTGGCCGGCCCATTCGCGGGTGAACCCGCTCCTACGGCGGCCTGTGTCCAACCACCGATGCGTGTCCAATGTGAGCGAGCTTGCTCGCGATGCGCTTGATCTCTCAGGCCGCGTATCTGTGACGGCCACCGCGGCAGTCACAACAATTTTCAGCCCGCGTTCTCGTCGCTGTCGATCATCTTGCGCAGCAGGTACAAAATGGCTACGCGCTCCCCGGCATTCAGGCTGCCCATGCTCAGTTCGCTGATCTGCCGGGCGCAGGGGATCATTGCATCGAGCAAGGCCGCGCCGCTTTCGGTGAGTTCGACGATGACCTTGCGCCGGTCGCCCGGGTCTGGCGAAAGCTGCACCAGCTCGCGCGCCTTCAGGCGCTCGACGATGCCGCGGATGGTTGCCTGGTCCACCGCGGTGGCCTTGATCAGTTCGGCCTGGGAGCTGGGGCCGTGATCGCGCAGGGCGCACAGGGTGACGAACTGGATCGAGGTAAGCTGCGGGTCGCAGGCCTGCTGCTGGAAGATCGCCGTGTGCCGTTGGTAGGCCTTGCGCAGCAAGTGCCCGACCTGTTCGGTAACGTCGTAGGTGGTGTTGTCGAGCGGGGCGCTGCTGGGGGTGGTTTTTTTCGACATAGGATGGCTTGGGCTGGGTGGAAAGAGGCTGGCCGGCCGCCAATAGCGGAGCGCCCGGCCAGTATAACCCCTATCGCGCTCGCGACTCCTCTGGTGCAACCACGTCGCCGGCCAGCACTACCGCCTTGTCATCCAGGTAGATATCGCAGTTGCGCAGCGGGATGTCCAGGTGGCACGGGGTCTTGCGCTTGCCGCCGACCTCGGTGTTGGGGCCGGTGGAGAACAGGAAGTTGCCGTAGAACGCACGGGCATCCATGCACATGCCGTCGTTGCGGTCGTGCAGGCCCATGGCCGTCCATTGCGCGCGCGGCTGCAGGCCCCAGCCTATGTGCGAGATGCCGTATACCTCGGGGTCGTTGAAGTATTTCATGTAGTCACGCAGGTACTCGGCCTCGAAGCCGCCATGTATGCCGGTGATGAAGCCTTTTTCGATTTCCAGGGTGATGCGCTCGCGGCAATAGTTCTTGAACGGCAGGATGATGTCACCCACGTCCAGCACCAGCGTGCCCTCGGCGCTGTCCTCGTTCGGCCAGGTGAACAGAAAGCCGCTGGGCCAGTGGTCCCAGCGCCCCGGTTCGTCGGCATAGCCGTACTCAGTCACGGCCGGGTACTGGCCGAGCGGGGCGTGGAAGTCGCTACCGGCCTTGGACCGCACATGCAGGCTGCGCGCCTGTTTCAACAGGGTTTCGGCAGCCAGCACCCGGCGTTTGTCGTCTTCGGTCGGCAGCATGCGCGCCAGCACCTCGGGTGGCTCCACGGCCAGCAGGATGCGCGTGCCGGTCTTGAGAATCTGCTCCTGCTCGGGCGAGTGCAGCAGCATCATGGTGTCGACGACCAGGTCGGCGGCTTCCAGCGCCCGCTGCGCCGCCAGGTTGCCGGTCAGCGCGGTGTCGCCGCAGTAGGCCGTCATGTCGTTGCCCATGGCGGTCGGGTGGTTGAACGCCGGCAGCTCTACCGCATACACCTTGGCCTTCAAACGCTGGGCGGCCTCCATGGCGGCGTTGACCGTGCGCGGGTCGGAGTAGTGGCTCTTGAGCACGGCCACGCTCTGCGTTTCGTCCACTCGAGACAGCTTCAGTACGTGCTCGAACATCTGGGTCAGTTGTGCATTGCTCACCGGCATCGGGGTTCTCCTGGGTGGCGTTGACAGGGGCGCACCATGGCAGTGCCTGGTGCTGCATCTCGGTGCAAAATAATAGTGTGTACACCCTACTTGTGCAGATGAAAACGCATCCTGCCAGCGAGCGCAAGTGATCTGTTCAAACGTTACCTATCCACACATTGACCAGTATTTACGGTAACAATCAACCGGATTTCGTTTCGATCAGCTGTTTGAAAAATATTTTCAGCTGGCTCTTTTCAAAGGTCATTTGTAGCGTATACGCTCTAAATCGTCAGGCGGTTGAGCCGCTGGCCACCTATCAGAACAAGAGGAGACATACCCATGCGGGGTAGGCAGAAAATCGCAATCGTCGGTGCAGGTCTGGGTGGGGCAGCCGCCGCCACATTGCTGCAACAGGCCGGGTTCGATGTCGAGGTATTCGAACAGGCTCCGGCGTTCACCCGCCTGGGCGCAGGCATTCATATCGGCCCTAACGTGATGAAAATCTTCCGCCGCATGGGGCTGGAGCAGAAGCTGGAGCTGATGGGCTCGCACCCGGACTTCTGGTTCAGCCGCGACGGCAATACCGGTGATTACCTGTCGCGCATTCCGCTGGGCGAGTTTGCCCGCCGCGAATACGGCGCTGCCTACATCACCATCCACCGTGGCGACCTGCACGCCCTGCAGATCGAGGCCATCCAGCCGGGCACCGTGCACTTCGGCAAGCGCCTGGAAAAGATCGTCGACGAAGGTGACCAAGTGCGCCTGGACTTCGCCGACGGCACCCACACCGTGGCCGACATCGTCATCGGGGCCGACGGCATCCACTCGAAGATCCGTGAAGAGTTGCTGGGGGCTGAAGCGCCGATCTACAGCGGCTGGGTCGCGCACCGTGCACTGATTCGCGGGGTGAACCTGGCACAGCATGCCGATGTGTTCGAGCCCTGCGTCAAATGGTGGTCCGAAGACCGCCACATGATGGTCTACTACACCACCGGCAAGCGCGACGAGTATTACTTCGTCACCGGCGTGCCACATGAAGCCTGGGACTTCCAGGGTGCGTTCGTCGACAGCAGCCAGGAAGAAATGCGCGCAGCCTTCGAAGGCTACCACCCCACGGTGCAGAAGCTGATCGACGCTACCGAATCGATCACCAAGTGGCCGCTGCGCAACCGCAACCCGTTGCCGTTGTGGAGCCGTGGCCGCCTGGTGCTGCTGGGCGACGCCTGCCACCCGATGAAGCCACACATGGCCCAGGGCGCGTGCATGGCCATCGAGGACGCGGCCATGCTGACCCGCTGCCTGCAGGAGACCGGGCTGTCCGACCACCGCACGGCGTTCGCGTTGTATGAAGCCAACCGCAAAGAGCGGGCATCGCAGGTGCAATCGGTATCCAACGCCAACACCTGGCTCTACAGCCAGGAAGATCCAGCCTGGGTTTACGGCTACGACCTCTATGGGCAGCAGCTTGAAAGCGGGGAGGCGGCATGAGCACCTTCGTCGCTGGTGGTAACGTCAGCGCCAATGGCATCCGCCAGCATTACCTGCGCTATGGCGGCAAGGGCCATGCGCTGATCCTGGTGCCGGGCATCACCAGCCCAGCGATCACCTGGGGCTTTGTCGCCGAGCGCCTTGGGCATTATTTCGACACCTATGTGCTGGATGTGCGCGGGCGTGGCTTGTCTTCAAGCGGCCCCGACCTGGACTACGGCACCGACGCTTGTGCTGCGGATATTCCCGCCTTTGCCGCCGCGCTGGGCCTGGATAGCTACCATCTGCTCGGTCACTCGATGGGGGCGCGTTTTGCCATCCGCGCAGCCGCCCAAGGGGCACCGGGACTGCAGCGGCTGGTGCTGGTCGACCCACCGGTGTCCGGGCCGGGCCGCCGCGCCTACCCGAGCAAGTTGCCGTGGTACGTCGATTCGATCCGCCAAGCCACGGTTGGCATGAGCGGCGATGACATGCGCGCCTTCTGTGCCACCTGGAGCGACGAGCAGCTGGCCCTGCGTGCCGAGTGGCTGCACACCTGCTACGAGCCGGCGATCGTGCGGGCCTTCGATGATTTCCACGAGGTCGATATCCACCAGTACCTGCCTGCGGTGCGCCAGCCGGCATTGCTGATGGTGGCCGGGCGGGGTGGAGTGATCGAGCCCCGTGACATTGCTGAAATGCGCGAGCTCAAGCCGGATATCCAGGTCGCGTACGTGGACAACGCCGGCCACATGATCCCCTGGGATGACCTGGACGGTTTCTTCGCCGCCTTTGGCGACTTCCTCGACCACCCCCTCGTCTGACGGAGCACGAGACATGACCCAGCTATACCGCATCGGCCAGATCGTGCCGAGTTCGAACACCACCATGGAAACCGAAATTCCGGCGATGCTCAACGCACGCCAGGCGATCCGCCCCGAGCGGTTCACCTTCCATTCCAGCCGCATGCGCATGAAGCAGGTGAAGAAGGAAGAACTGGCCGCGATGGACGCCGAGTCCGACCGCTGCGCAGTCGAGCTGTCCGACGCCAAGGTCGATGTGCTGGGCTATGCCTGCCTTGTGGCGATCATGGCCATGGGGCTGGGCTATCACCGCCAATCTGAAAAGCGCCTGCAGCAGGCCACCGCCGACAATGATGCACTGGCACCGGTGATCACCAGCGCCGGGGCGCTGGTCGAGGCCTTGCATGTGATGAAGGCCAAGCGCATTGCCATCGTCGCGCCGTACATGAAGCCGCTGACCGAGTTGGTGGTGAACTACATCCGCGAGGAAGGCTTCGAGGTGCAGGACTGGCGCGCGCTGGAAATCCCCGACAACCTCGCCGTGGCCCGTCACGACCCGGCCAACCTGCCGGGCATCGTCGCCGGCATGGACCTTGAAGGCGTCGATGTGGTGGTGCTGTCGGCGTGCGTGCAGATGCAATCGCTGCCGGCAGTGGCCAAGGTCGAGGCGCAAACCGGCAAGCCGGTGGTCACCGCTGCAATCGCTACCACCTACGCCATGCTCAAGGCGCTGGACCTGGAGCCGATCGTGCCGGGCGCCGGTGCCTTGCTGTCGGGCGCCTACTGAAATCGGGAGACGGACATGAGCGACGCACAAAGCGCCCGTGACAACTACCAGGGTGTGTGGGGCCAGCGCATCGGCTTTGGCCGCAAGCCGGCCCTGCTGATGATCGACTTCATGCAGGGCTACACCACCCCGGGCGCACCGCTGTACGCCCCGGGCGTGGTCGCGGCAGTCGAGCAGGCCGCCGGCCTGCTGGCGCTGGCCCGCGACTGCGGTACCTTGGTGGTGCATACCAACATCCGCTACCAGCCTCCGCATTTTGCTGACGGCGGCGTGTGGGTGCGCAAGGCGCCGGTGATGAAGGACATGGTCGAAGGCAACCCGCTGGCAGCCTTTTGCGAGGCCGTTGCGCCACAGGCAGGGGAGGTGGTGCTGAGCAAACAGTACGCCAGCGCTTTCTTCGCCACCAGCCTGGCCCCGCTGCTGCATGCACAAGGGGTGGATACCGTGGTGCTGGCTGGCTGCTCGACCAGCGGCTGCATCCGCGCCAGTGCGGTGGATGCCATGCAGCACGGGTTTCGAACCATCGTGGTGCGCGAGTGTGTCGGTGACCGCCACAGCGACCCGCACGAAGCCAACCTGTTCGACATCGACAGCAAGTACGGTGATGTCGTCACCCGGCAGGATGCCATGCAGCAACTCAGGCACCTGGCCGGCTGAACGCCGGGCAGCGCCTACCCAATAACAATCAAGGACCGGTGCGGGAAGCCCGTCCATGACCGCCTGCTGTCCGGGTGGTCGCCCCGCAGGAGCACTCGGGGTCTTCAGGCGCTGTCCAGGCCCGCCGCGTAGAATGCGCGGCGTGCCCGGCGCGTCGAAAACTGCTGGCCTTAAAACAACCACAAAGTCGCCCGCCAGGAGACAGGAAATGCCAATTGCGAATGCAACCACGGTCCACAGTGACATCGACCATGGCACGAAAGCGCTGTACAGCAAGATCACCTGGAGGCTCATCCCCTTCTTGTGTTTCTGCTACCTCGCAGCTTATCTGGACCGCATCAATGTCGGCTTCGCCAAGCTGCAGATGCTCGAAGACCTGCAGTTCAGCACAGCGGCCTATGGCCTGGGTGCAGGGCTGTTCTTCGTCGGCTACATCATCTTCGAAGTGCCGAGCAACCTGATCCTGCAGCGCGTTGGCGCCAAGCTGTGGATCGCCCGCATCATGATCACCTGGGGCCTGCTGTCGGCCTGCACCATGTTCGTCACCAGCACCACCCAGTTCTATATCCTGCGTTTCCTGCTGGGGGCGGCCGAGGCCGGCTTCCTGCCAGGCGTGCTGTACTACCTGACCATGTGGTACCCCACCTATCGCCGCGGGCGCATCATTGCCCTGTTCATGATCGGGCTGCCGTTGTCGAGCGTGATTGGCGGGCCGATTTCTGGCTGGATCATGGGGCATTTCGACCAGGTTCAAGGTTTGCATGGGTGGCAGTGGCTGTTCCTGCTGGAGGCGATCCCCAGCGTTTTGCTCGGCATCCTCACGTTCTGGGCATTGCCTAACCATTTCCAGCAGGCCAAGTGGCTGTCGGCTGACGACAAGGCACAACTGGCGGCAGACCTGGCCGCCGACGATGCCGAGGGCAAGGACAGCAAACACAGCTTCCGCGATGGCTTCTTCAACCTTAAGGTGTGGATGCTCGGTGGTATCGACTTTTCGATCCTGCTCAGCGCCTATGCGATGGGCTTCTGGATGCCGACCTTCATCCGCGATGCGGGCGTCAGCGACACCTTCCATATCGGCCTGCTCACGGCCATTCCAAGCCTGGCCGCGCTGGCCGGCATGCTCATGATCGGGGCCAGCTCCGACCGCCACCGCGAGCGCCGCTGGCACATCATCGTGCCGTTTATCATTGGTGCAATCGCCATGGCCAGCAGCACCTTGTTCAGCCAGAACCTGGTGATGACCGTGGTGCTGTTCGCCATTGCCTCGGCGGCGATCATCGGCGCGGTGCCGGTGTTCTTCAGCCTGCCGGCGACTTTCCTCAAAGGCACCGCAGCCGCCACCGGCTTTGCCCTGGCCTGTTCGGTAGCCAACATCGCCGGCCTGGTGAGCAACTCACTGATGGGCGTGGTCACCGACCTCACCGGCACCTCGCACGCTGCGCTGTGGGTGTTTGCCGGCTGCCTGATCCTCAGCTGCTTCCTGGTCATCGCCTTGCCGGCCAAGCTGGTCAACCGCTAGCGGCCCAGCGCTTCACGCAACGGCAGGGCAGGCGGGCCGGGGCCCGCCTGCCGACCTCTCTCGATGCAACCCGCACGCCGGTGGCCATGCAGTGCCGCCGCGCCGGGTTGCTGTTGCCCAAATCCAGGAGTAGCCCTATGCAAGGTTTCACTGCGCCGCGTTTTTCTTCGTCTGCACGCCTGGCCGGCGGTTGTATTGCCGCCGCTTTGTGTGCAGAGGCCACGGCAGAAGAGGCCGGTTTCATCGAAGGTGCCCGCGCCACGCTGCAGGCGCGCAATTACTTCTTCAGCCGCGACTATGCCGATATCAAGGGCGCCAGCACCCAGTCGCGCACCCAGGAATGGGCGCAGGGGTTTATCCTCAATGCCAGCTCCGGTTATACCCAGGGCACCCTTGGCGTGGGTGTGGATGTTACCGGCCTGCTGGGTTTCAAGCTCGACAGCAGCCCGGAACATGCCCGGTCCGGGTTGCTGCCCAGCCTGGACAGCGGCAAGTCGGCGGACGAATACAGCCGCCTGGGTGCGGCGATCAAGTTCAAGGTGTCGCAAACCGAGCTGAAAGTGGGCGAGTTGATGCCCAACCTGCCGGTGCTGCTGTTCAGCGATTTGCGCCTGCTGCCGCCGACATACCAGGGCGCGATGCTGGAGTCGCGCGAGTTCGCCGGGTTGACCCTGAGCGCCGGCCAGTTCCGCTCCACCAGCCTGCGCGACTCGTCCAACAGCCAGAAGATGTACGCGCTGGTCAACGACCCGATCAACCCGGCGCGGCTGGCGCGTTTTACCAGCGACCGGTTCAACTACGTGGGTGCCGACTATGCCTTCAACGACAACCGTACCAGCGTCGGTGTCTGGCAGGCGCAGTTGGAGGATATCTACCAGCAGCGCTTCTATAGCTTCAAGCATGCCGAGCCGCTGGGGAGCTGGACGCTGGGGGTCAATGCCGGCTACTTCGATGCCCGCGAGGACGGGAGCAAGGTGGCTGGCGACTACGATAACCATGCGCTGTTCAGCCTGTTCTCGGCCAAGACCGGCGGGCATACCTTTTATGTGGGCTATCAGCAGATCGGCGGCGATGACGGCTTTATCCAGGTAGGCGCCAACACCAACCCGATGGGTAATACGCTGCCGACCTATGAGTTCTCGGCGCCGGGTGAACGCTCGTGGCAGGTGCGACATGATTACAATTTTGTCGCCTTGGGGCTTCCAGGGCTGACGTCGACCCTGCGTTATGTGAAGGGGCGGGACGTGGAGACAGGGCTGGGCTTTGAAGGGCGTGACCGCGAGCGTGACCTGGACCTGGCCTACGTCGTGCAAAGCGGGCCGTTGGCCGGGCTTGGGATACGGGTGCGCAATGTGATGGCGCGCTCCAACTACCGGACAGATATAGATGAGAACCGCTTGATTCTGAGTTACACGATCAAGGTGTTCTGAGGGGATAGGTGACCCGGCGCCAGCTCGGCTTCCGAAGCAACCTTATGCTGCGAAGAAGCAATAGCTGCCTAAGGCAGTCGTTTGCCTTACCGCGCTCTTCGCAGCGCAAGGTTGCTCGTGCAAGGGGATGGGTAGGCCTGAGCTGTGGAGCATGACAATGGCTCTTGCAGGTCACTGCAAGGTGTCGGGCTTCAGGCTATCCGGCAGCTGCCAAATGGCCTCCTCAAGCCGCGCGATCGGGCCAGTGAGTTGATCCGCTTCCTTGTCCTTGCCTTCACCTCTTAAGCGCTCACGCTCAACGCGCAGGTTAAGCAGATTTTTCTGCAACTTCAGTGCAGAGGTTTTGAACGAGTCCATGATTTGCTCACGCTGTAGGCTTCCGTACCGTTGTAGGAAAAATGGACCGTAGCAGCTCGAATTTGCCGGAGAAACTGATGTTTCATACAGGCAATACTCATTGCTGCGTCATTTCCTACGGAGTGCGGTAAATAATCCTACAAGTCGTGTTTCAGATCGTGTCCTCCCAAGCAAACTCAATCTACCGTATTGGCTGGGTTCGGGCGCTTTCGAGGGGCAGCGCACTCAACGCAGGTACTGCGCAAAGCTGGAGGCGTGTTTTGAAACTTCATGTATCAATTGCCGGCCCGCGAGCGACACGTGCTCAGCGTCAACCACTGCGGCTGCATCCAGCTCGGCGGCATCTGCGCATCACATCTGATCCGCTTTTTTTCCATAAACCTGAATCTGTAACCGTATCAGCCCAAGCTCGACAATATGCCCATTCCCGCATCACAACTGTAGAGGTTCCAATGGGCAAGCTGGCGCTGTTCCTGGGTGGTTTTCTGCTGCTGACCATTCTGATTGGTATTCTTGGCACCATTCCGCCAAGCTGAGTTCAACTGCGTTTTCCCCTGCGCGGCCCGTCCACTCCAAGCGACGGGCCCAATCTATTGGCCAATGGCCGGTCATCTTTTTCATCGCACTGCTGGGTCAGCATCAGGTGCAAGTCATTCTCAGGGCAGGCGTGGATCGAGTGGGTCAGGTTGGCCAATTCGCCTTTCTGCTTGTGCGATAAGTCGTTCTTTACGCTGGGAAATCTGTCCACAAAAAACGTGGGTAGGTCTGTGGATAAAGTGCTGCAAGCCAGACCCGCGGCGGGCTCTGTTAAATTGAGCAGAATTTGAACAGTCGTTTCATGGCTTGTTTCAGTGCAGCGGGCCGGCTCGGCGCAGGGCGGCCAGCAAGTCACGCACTCGCGTCGGCAACTCGCCGGCAGGGTATACAGCATGCATCTGTGGGTCCTGGCCGCTACTGGACGTCAAGCGGTACTGCGGGCACACCCGCACCAGGCGGCCGGCCTTGACCTGTGCTTCGCCGACCCAGGCGGCAAGGCGAGCGATGCCGGCGCCGGCCAGGGTGCTGTGGTACACCGCGCCTCCTGAGCCCAGGCGGAGCCTGGGCCTGGGGCGAAGGCTGGTGATCTGGTCATTGTGGCAAAAGTGCCAGGCCTTGAGGATGCGTGGCGCGGTATGCAGGATCAAGGTGTGTCCATCCAGGTCTTCCGGATGTTGCGGTGTGCCAGCCAGGGCCAGATATGCCGGGCTGGCATACAGGTGGCGCCGGTAGGGCCAAAGCGGGTAGCCGATCAGCTCGCTCGATTGCGGGAAGGCGCCGCGCACCACGAAGTCGAATTTACCTTGCAGCGGGTCAAGGGCTTCGTCGCTGTACTGCACGTCCAGGGTCACCTGAGGGTGGCGGCGGGAAAACTCGGCAAGCACTTGCGGTAGCACATGCTCTCCCAGCAGTTGCGGCGCGGCAAAGCGAATCCAGCCTTGGGCGTTGCCGCTGAGCGCGGCCAATTCGTCGGCTGCATCGCGTTGCACATCCAGCAAGCGTTCGGCATGCGGCAGCAAGCGCTCGCCGGCCTCGGTCAGGGTGACGGCGTTGGCGTTGCGGTTGAGCAGTTTGCTTCCCGCATTGTCTTCCAGGGTTTGTACCGCGCGCGTAACTGCGCTGGGTGAACGCCCCAGGGCGCGGGCGGCAGCAACGAAGCTGCGCTTGTGCGCCACGCTGACGAACGCCTGAATTTCCCGCAGCATGTCCAGTGCCATGGCCTGCTCCTCGTTGCAGTTATCGCAATATGGCATTTCAACACAAGTGTGCCACTTTGATTAGCCTTGCAGGCGTCTTCACTGCCTGGAACCGCATCATGATGGATATTGCTGTGCTTTCTGTGTTCGCCTTCGCCGCTGGGTTGATCGACGCCGCGGTGGGTGGCGGCGGGCTGATCCAGATCCCGGCCTTGTTCAACGTGTTGCCCTCCGCGCAACCGGCCGCCTTGCTCGGCAGCAACAAACTGGCGTCCGTGTGCGGCACGGCCTTCGCGGCCCGCTCGTTCATCCGTAAAGTGACGCTGGATTGGGGGTTGATCGTACCGGCGGCACTCAGTGCCTTTGTCATGTCGTTCGCGGGGGCCGCCACGGTGTCGCTGGTACCCCCCAGCGTGATGCGCCCGGCGGTGCTGGTGCTGATCGTGCTGATGGCTGTCTACACCTTCTGCAAGAAGGACTTCGGCACCTTGCACACACCTGCCCAGGTCGGCCGCAAGGAGCAGTGCCTGGCAGTGCTGATCGGCGGTGCTATCGGCTTCTACGATGGCCTGTTCGGCCCGGGCACCGGTAGCTTCCTGATCTTCCTGTTCATCCGCTTCTTTGCCCTGGACTTCCTGCACGCCTCGGCTTCGGCCAAGGTGGTGAACATTGCCACCAACCTGGCGGCGCTGGTGTTCTTCGTGCCGACGGGCAACGTGCTGTACGCCATAGCCTTGCCCATGGCAGTGTGCAACATTCTCGGCGCGCTGACCGGTACCTGGCTGGCGGTACGCAAGGGTGCCGGGTTTGTCCGCGGGCTGTTCCTGGTGCTGTTGTGTGTGCTGATCGCCAAGCTGTCGTGGGACCTGCTGGCCGGCTAGTTCAGATCACCAGGCGCTGTGCTTCGGCCTGTTCGACGCGGTTGCGGCCCCGGGCCTTGGCCCGGTACAGGGCCTGGTCGGCACTGGCCAGCAGTTCGTCGAGGCTGGGGGCCGGCATGTCTGCGTCGCAGCCTGCCACACCGATACTCACGGTAATCTGCAGGCGCTGGTCGGCCTGTGTCACGTGCAGGTCCTGTATGGCGCGGCGCAGGCGTTCGGCGGTGAAGTTGGCCCGCTCTGGCGCAAGTCCGGGCAGGATGACAACGAATTCTTCGCCACCCAGGCGTGCGATCAGCTCATCGTTGTGCAGCTGGTCCTGGAGGGTGCTGGCGAATTGGCGCAGAACCTGGTCACCGACGGCATGGCCGTGGGCATCGTTGATCGACTTGAAGTGGTCGATGTCCAGCATCATCAGGGTCAGCGGCAGCGCCTGGGCGTGCTGTTGACGGCTCTCCAGCAGCGCGTTGGCGCGGCGTGTGAAGGCGCTGCGGGTGAGCACACCGGTGAGGTGGTCGACGGTGGCCTGGTGCGCCAGGCGGGCCATGAGGCTACGGTTGGCCTGGCTGACGCAGGCCACCACCAGCGGCCCGAGCACCAGCATGGCGATGCCCAGGCGCGCCGACATCAGCGTGGTAACCCCAGGCTCGCTCTGCGGCACGCTGAAGTGCATGAGGTTTTGCGCCACAGCCACGATCAGCGTACTGCCGGCCGTGAGCGTCAGCAATGAAACCAGAAACGGTGAATAGGTCCAGGCACACCACAGTAACGCGGCAATCGGGAAGGCAATGGCCCCAGGGCCACCGAATGCGATGCTGAATGCCAGCGAGGCCAGCAGTACCAGCAACGGCGCCAGGCGGATGGGCTGCGCGCCGCCGCGCACCAAGGCCCGCACCGAGGGCGCTGTAAGCAGCACCGGCAGCACCAGCACGCCGGTCGAGAACTGTTCGCTGAGCCAGGCTAGCCAGGTGGCGCGCAACGACTGTTCGAACCAGGGTGCGGCCATTACCGCTGCCATGCTCGCCGCCACCATGGCAGCGGCGGCGCAGGCGGCGAACACGCTGAGTACGCCGTGCGGGCTGCGCATGCGCCGGTGCATGCGTGGCAAGCGCGACAGCAGCTGCCAGAGGGTGACCACCACGCCAAGATTGCACAGGTTTAACCACAGAGCCGGTACCCAGGCGCTGCCACACAGCAGGTCGGCCCCGACCATGGCCAGCCACACCAGGCTAAAGCCCGTAAACGTGGCTTGACGGGGGTAGCGCAGCAGTACGCCGGCCAGTACGGCATTGACTGGCCAGAACAGCGACAGCGATTCGATCGGGCGTGCCAGGATACCGCCCAGGGTAAGGGCGAAGGTTACGCCAACTACAACGACATAAGGCAACACGCGCGATTGGGCTGGAAAAACCATGAACTCGACCGGCAAGCGGAAACGAAATCCAGGACAACGCGATAGAGCACCTGGGGCAATTACCTGCAGTGTGTTGGCTCAGGGTGGTTGATGTCAATCTGCCGCGATTGGTTGCGATAATGTCAAATTGCCTCTATTTCTGGCCACTTTCCTCACAGCCCGAAGAACCACGGCACCATCACGACGGTAACCAGCATCACCAGCACGGTGAACGGCACGCCAATCTTGACGAAGTCAGCGAAGCGGTATTGCCCGGGCCCAAGCACCAGCGTGTTGACCGGTGATGACACCGGCGTCATGAATGCCGCTGACGCGGCCAGTGCGACGGTCATGGCGAACGGGTAGGGCGACATGCCCAGCTGCGCCGCAGTGCTGACAGCCACCGGCGCCATCAGAACCGCGGTGGCGGTGTTGGAAATGAACAGCCCGATCACTGCGGTGACGGCGAACAGGCAGGCAAGAATGGCGCTGGGGCCGGCACCACCCAGCACGTTCACCAGCCCACCCACCGCCAGGTCGATGCCGCCGGTTTTCTGCAGCGCCTGGGCGAAGGGCAGCATGCCCACGATCAGCACCAGGCTTTGCCAGTGGATGGCGCGGTAGGCACTGTTCATGTCGATGCAACGGCCTGCGCCCATCAGCAAGCAGCCGATCAACGCTGCAATGACATTGGGTACGGCGCCGCTGACCATTAGCCCGACCATTACCGCCAGGCTAAGCAACGCTTGCGGCGCGCGAGTGCGGGCTGGTGCGACCAGGTCGATCTCGGCGGGCAAGCTCAGGACCAGGAAATCTTTGGGCTTGCTTTGCAATTGGCGTACTGCCTTCCACGGGCCGACTACCAGCAGCGTGTCGCCAAGGCGCAGCTTTTCTTCCACCAGTTGCTCTTCGATAGCGGCCTGATCGCGGCGCAGGCCGACCACGTTGAGGCCATAGCGGGTGCGAAACGCCAGTTCGAGAATACTCTTGCCGATCAACTGCGAGCCGGGCGGCAGCGAGACCTCAGCCATTCCCAAATCCTGGGACTGGTCGATGAAGTACGCGGCCTTGAAGTGCAGCGGCTCCAGGTGCATGGTTTGGCACAGGCTGCGCAGGTCGTCATGCTTGGCGAACAGGTCGAGCAGCAGCACGTCGCCCTGATGCAACACGGTGCCCGAGTCGGCCGCGATCACGCGCGTGGTGAACTTGTGCTGGCGCTCGATACCGATCACGTTGGCGCCGTGTCTGGTGCGCAGTTGCAGTTCGCCAAGGTTGTGGCCGATCAGCGGCGACTGAGGGCGGATGCGCAGGCGTCGTTCACGGCCGTTGAGCTTGTAGTCCAGTACCAGGTCCAGCAAGGTGCGGCGGCTTTCCACCCGGCCGTCCTTACGCACTTCACCGTTGAGCCAGTGCCGGGTCAGCAGCATGTAGCCAATGCCCAGCACCAGCACCACCAGGCCGAACGGGGTAAAGCTGAAGAAGCTGAACCCCGCTTCGCCATGGCGGACCAGCTCGCTGTGCACCACTACGTTGGGCGGTGTGGCGACCAGGCTGAGCATGCCACTGATGAGGCCGGCAAAAGCCAGTGGCATCATCAGGCGGCTGGGTGACAGCTGCAGGCGCGCAGCGATGCTCAGCACCACCGGGATGAAAATGGCCACCACGCCGGTGGAGCTCATTATCGATCCCAGCCCGGCCACCGCCACCATCAGCAGTACCAGCAGGCGTGCTTCGCTATTGCCGGCCCGCTCGCTCATCCATTCGCCGATGCGATAGGCAATGCCGGTGCGCACCAGGCCTTCGCCAATCACGAACAGGGCGGCGATCAGCACCACGTTGGGGTCGCTGAACCCGGCCAGGGCCTGTTCCACTGTAAGGATGCCGAGTAGTGGCAGGGCGAGAATCACCAGCAGCGCGACCACGTCCATACGTGGGCGGTTGATGACGAACAGGGTAATCACGATGGCCAGCAGGCCGAGGACCCAGAGCAACTCATGGTTCATGGGGAGGGGGTGTTCCTTCACACGGGGGCACGATAGACAGTAGCAGTCAGTGTGCCAGCTTGTAGTGAAGGGGGTGTTGATGTGCTGCAACAAAAAGGGCCGCTATGCGGCCCTCCGGTCACGGGGTCAGTGACGGTGGCGGTGGTGCTTCTTGCTGCCGCGGTTGTTGTCGCCCAGATGGTTGCCGAGGGCACCACCGGCCGCGCCGCCCAGGCCGGCACCCACGGTCGAACCGGTCTTGCCGCCTACTGCGCCGCCCAGCAGCGAGCCGCCGGCCGAGCCCAGGCCACCGCCGATGGCGGCTTCGGTACGGTTGCCTTTGCGCGCACCGACAGCGCTGCCGGCTGCGCCGCCAACGCCGGCACCGATGGCTGCGCCGGTCTTGCCGCCGAGCTGTTGACCAACAACGTTGCCCAGGACACCCCCCAGGCCACCGCCAATGGCGGCAGTACCGTCACCGGCGAAAGCGCCCTGGCATAGCAGCAGGCCTAGGGCAAGGGAAGGCAGAGTCAGACGCATGATACGAACCTCAAAGGAATCATCAGGATAAGTTGCCGCGCAACGGGCGGCAGGTCAGGGCTGAAAGGACGCTTCAGCGGTAGTAGCGGTCACCGCGGTATTGCCGATCGTCATCGTCGTCGCGGTCATGGCGGTGGTGGTGGCGATGGTCACGGTCGCGGTCACGCCAGCCGTCGTCATCATGGTAGCGATGGCTATGGCAACCTGCGGTCAGCAGGACAACAGCAACCAGAGAAAGGCTTGCAAGACGCGTGAGCACGATATAGGTCCTTGATCCGCATAGGTTTACGGGGCACCTTTTAAGACTGGGACCGATCGATTTGGTTTCCCGGGCGGGCAAAAAAATTATGCTTCAAGTGATCAGCGCCAAGGCGTCCGTCTGAAAGAACGGGCTGTGGCGCTGACCGGCATTGATCGTTCCAAGCGTATCAACACGTTCTGGCCATGCTTGGCCGGCGGCGAAGTGCTGTGCAATGGGTCGCCTTGGCCGGGGCGTGTCAAATCAGGATGCTGGTTGAATCGCCAGCACCACGCCATTGGTGATCTGCACCAGCACATAATGCTTGCCCATGCGCACCCAATGGCTTTCCTTTTCCGGTTCGGGCAGGCCTTTGGCTTTCCAGTCCTGGATGGCCTGGTCATCGCGTTTGTACTGGTCCGGGGCCTTGTCGCCGACGTTCAGTTCACGGTTGTGGGTTTCGGGGGCTGTGATGCTTTCTTCGCTCGAGGGGGCGGCGCTGACGCTCAGGGGCAGGCAAGGCAGGGCGGCGAGTAGCAGATAGTGCAGTTTCATGATGGGTTCCTCGTGATGGCATGTTTTATCTGCGACAGCGGCAAGTGCGCGGCAATTCACTCGGGATGCCTGCCAGTGCTAGAGTCGCCTTCTTTTTTGCGACCCCGAGGATGGAACATGCGTGCGATTCTGCCGTTGGCTGCGGTGCTGATGCTGGCCGGTTGTGCTTCTGCGACCATGGAAACGGCGCGTGGCGGCAAGCCGACTGCGCAGCTCGACTCGCACAAGGCGCCAGAGCTGGTTGCCCAGTGCATCCAGTTCAGCTGGCAGGAAGAGAAGGTTTTCGGTGATGACGCCAGCGGCTACCTGGAGCCGCGCAAGCAGGGCGGATTCACCGTGTTTACCCGTGAGGCCGAAGCGTTCGTGGACGTTTACCCGCAGTCGGGCGGGACGCGTGTGGATTACTACGCGAAGCAGAACGACGGCGTGGCTCTGCAGCGCCGAGCGGCTGCTGCAACCTGCCTGTAACGGCTGGCGCTATCGCCGCTCCTGTAAGGGCCCGTGCATTCAGGGTACTGAGCAAGGCAGTTGTTGCCACAGCAGAGGCGCGCGGGCTTTACAGTTTTTTTCAAGGCAGTTGTGTCGCAGCGCGCGCGGTGGCGGCTAGCATAAGGTGCTTCCACGCAAGGACGACACCATGGACCGTTCACTGCAACTCAACCGTATAAGCTGGGATGAGCGTGCCCCATTGCACGCCGCTTCGAAGGACTACGAGGTCGAACGCCTGGTCCAGCAACACGGGCACTTGTCCGAAACCGTACGCTTCGACCTGCCATTGCTCGGTGACATCGACGGGCTTGATACGGTCCACTTGCAGTGCCACATCGGCACCGACACCCTGTCGCTGGCGCGCCTTGGCGCCAAGGTTTGCGGCCTGGATTATTCCAAGGCTTCGCTGGCCGAAGCACGGGCATTGGCCGAGCGATGTGCGCTGCCCATCCAGTATGTCGAGTCTGACGTCTATGCCGCCGACAAGGTACTGCCGGCGGGTACGTTCGACCTGGTCTACACCGGTATTGGCGCGCTCTGCTGGCTGCCCCGCATCGAGCCATGGGCACGCACCGTCGCGGCACTGCTGAAACCGGGCGGGCGACTGTTCCTGCGCGACGGGCATCCGATGCTGATGGCTGTCAACGAAGATCATCAGGACCGCCTGCAGCTCGAATATCCGTATTTCGAGCACGAAGCGCCGACGGTGTGGCACACCGACCAGACCTACGTCGAAACCGATCAACGCCTGACCCACACCGAAACCCACGAGTGGAACCACGGCCTGGGTGAAGTGATCACCGCCTTGCTGGCTCACGGCCTGCAGCTGACAGCGCTGGTCGAGCACCAGAGCATCCCCTGGGAGGCGCTGCCAGGGCAGATGGTCAAGGGCGAAGACGGCGAATATCGCCTGCGCGAGCAGCCTGCACGCCTGCCCCTGAGTTACACCTTGGTCGCCGTCAAAGCCTGATCAGGACAGGAAGCCACCGTCGACATTGAGCGTGGTGCCGGTGGTGTAGCTGGAGGCATCGCTGGCCAGGTACAGCACCGCGCCCGCCATTTCCTTGGGGTCGGCCACGCGTTTGAGGGGGATCTGCTGCAAGGCGGCGTTGAGGATGGCTTCGTTCTTCACCAATGCCGAAGCGAACTTGGTATCGGTCAGCCCCGGCAGTAGCGCGTTGCAGCGAATACCGAAGGGTGCACACTCTTTGGCGAACACCTTGGTCATGTTGATGACCGCCGCCTTGGTCACCGAGTAGATGCCTTGGAACAGCCCGGGTGAAACACCGTTGATCGACGCCACGTTGATGATGCTGCCGCCGCCGTTCTCGCGCATCAGCTTGCCAGCCTCCACCGACATGAAGAAGTAACCACGGATGTTCACGTCCACGGTCTTCTGGAACGCCCCTGGGTCGGTGTCCAGCACATTGCAGAATTGCGGGTTGGTGGCTGCATTGTTGACCAGCACGTCCAGTCGCCCGAACTGTTCGCGAATGCCGGCGAACACCTGCTGAATCTGTTCCAGCTCACCAATGTGGCAGGCCACAGCCGTGGCCTTGCCGCCGGCGGCAATGATGGCGTCGGCCACCTGCTGGCACCCGTCAAGCTTGCGGCTGGAAACGATCACATGGGCCCCTTGCTGCGCGAGCAAGTGGGCGATGGCCTCGCCGATGCCACGGCTGGCGCCGGAAACAAAGGCAATCTTGCCGTCGAGGTCGAACAGGTGGGTCTTGGACATGCTGTTTTCCTTGTTATCCGTCGTCGTGGGCTGTGCTCAGAGGCTGGACTTGGAAATGACCTGCAAGGTCATTTGTTCCAGCAAGCGGTTCATGTGAATGAACTGGGCGAAACGCTTGTCCTGGGTCTGGCCATGGTAGTAGCGGTAGTAGATCTGCTGAACGATGCCTGCCAGGCGGAACAGGCCATAGCAATAGTAGTAATCGAAGTTGTCCAGGCGGATGCCGGCGCGCTCGGCGTAGTAATCGACGAACTGGCGACGGCTGAGCATGCCCGGCGCGTTGCTCGGCTGGCGGCGCATCAACTGCACTGGCGTCGGGTCGCCGGCTTCGATCCAGTAGGCTAGGCAGTTGCCCAGGTCCATGAGTGGGTCGCCCAGGGTGGCCATTTCCCAGTCCAGCACACCGATGATGCGCATGGGGTTGTCCGCGTCCAGGATGACGTTGTCGAACCGGTAGTCGTTGTGCACGATGCCTGGGCGCGGGTGGTCGGCCGGCATTTTTTCGTGCAGCCAGGCGGTTACCGTTTCCCAGCGTGGCGCATCCGGTGTCAGGGCTTTTTCATAACGGCTGGTCCAGCCCTCGATCTGGCGCTGCACGTAGCCCTCCGGCTTGCCCAGGTCGGCCAGGCCGCAGGCGGTGTAGTCCACCTGGTGCAGCTCGACCAGGCGGTCGATGAAGCTTTTGCACAGGGCTTCGGTCCGGCTGGCGTCCAGGTTCAGTTCGGCTGGGATGTCCGAGCGCAGGATGATGCCCTTGACCCGTTCCATCACATAGAACTCGCCGCCGATCAGGCCGGTGTCGGTGCAGTGTGCGTAGGCCTTGGGGCAGTAGGGGAAGCCGCTGTTCAGTTGGTTGAGGATGCGGTACTCGCGACCCATGTCGTGGGCCGATTTGGCCTTTTGACCGAAGGGTGGTCGACGCAGCACGAAGTCGCGGCCCGGGTAGCTGACCAGGTAGGTGAGGTTGGAGGCGCCGCCAGGAAACTGGCTGATGCTCGGCAGGCCGTGCAGGCCGGGGATATTGGCTTTGAAGTAAGGGTCGATGACGGCCGCGTCGAGTTCTTCGCCGGGGCGTACCTGGGTGGACTGGTCGGTGAGCGTCATGCGTCTTCCTTATTCTCGATAGCAAGTACTATTGGGTAATCTAATGGTCCGCCAGGGTTGGAACAATCGTCCCATGTGCCAAATAGGTGAGGGTGTTGCTGGTGGATCACTGCACCGAATGCAGGGCAAAAAAAACCGAAGCCGTCAGGCTTCGGTTTTTCGATCATCCGGTATTCCCAGCCCTCAGGACGGGAACAGCTCGCTGAGTTTCATCGACAGCATCATGTCGCCTTCAACCCGCAGCTTGCCACCCATGAAGGCCTGCATGCCGTCGGTTTCGCCGCTTACGATACCCTTCAGGGTTTCGGCGTCCATCACCAGGGTGCAGTTGGCATCCGGGTTTTCGCCTTCCTGCAGGTCGCAGGTGCCGTCCTTGACGATCAGCGCGTAGTGCTTGTCTTCGTCGGTGATGTTGAAGCCGAACACCAGGTCCAGGCCGGCGGCAGCGGATGGGTTGAATTTCTCTTGCATCTTTTTGACGGCATCAGCTACGGAGGTCATGGCGCATTCCTTATAGAGTGATTTACACGTCCCCGCAGGGACACAACAAGCCGGGCTTATCGGTAGGTGACAAGCTCCGGCGCCCTCAACAGCTGCACATGGGCCTGGCTGTTGAAGGAGGCCAGTGCCACGTCGCGGCCGCGAAACTTCAGCTGGCTGAGCGACGTGTTGATGATCTGCCAGTTCAGCGCGAACGCCTGGCTGGGGGTAATACCGGTAACCAGGTGGAGCAGGGCGGCAATGGTGCCACCCGAGGTGAAGATAGCAACATGATCGCCGCTGCCGGCGCTGTCCAGCACGCGTTGCAGGCCCCCTTGTACGCGTGACGTAAACGAATGCCAGGTTTCCAGGCCATTATCGGCATGCTCGCCATCGTGCCAGCGCTGCACCATCAACGCGAACAGGCGCTGAAACTCGCTGCGATGCTGCGCAGCATTGCGCAGCACATGCAGGGCATCGGGCTCTTCCGGCAGCAGGTCGGGCAACAGGGCGCGGATCACCCCGTCGGCATCGAACTCATTGAATGCGGCGTCGGTCTCAACCGCCGGCACCGGGCAGCCGTTGGCGTGCAGCGCCTGCAGCGCCAGCCGTGCGGTATCCTGCTGGCGGCGCAGGTCGCCAGCCACGCAGCGGTCCAGCCGCACGCCCAACTGGGCCAGGTGTTCACCCAGGGCCTGGCTCTGGCGCACGCCCACGGGCGAGAGGACGTCGTAGTCATCGGCACCGAAGGAGGCTTGGCCATGTCGAATCAGGTAGAGATTGCCCACGAAAGGTTCCGGCCTGTTGGAGGTTGCTGCGAGGTTAGGATGCGGCTCACGGGCTGTCAACGAAAAAACATACAAGCGTTTGAAAAGGTTGTTTGAAAGATGTTGCCAGCGTTTACACCGGCTGGCAGCACCACAGACGCAACGGTATGCTTGCAACAGTGACGCGCCGTAGTGGCGCAGGCATTTAAGGAGTCAACGTGGAGTTTCTTGCCGAATACGCAAGCTTTCTCGCCAAAACCGCCACCCTGGTCATCGCCATCCTGGTGGTGCTGTCGGCCATCGCTGGTCTGCGTGGCAAAGGTCGGCGCAAATCGGGCGGGCAATTACAGGTCACCCGACTGAACGATTTTTACAAGGACCTGCGTGAGCGCCTGGAGTCCGGCCTGCTCGACAAGGCCCAGCTCAAGGCCCTGCGCAAGCAGCAGGCCAAGGCGGAAAAACAGCAGAAGAAGGGCAAGGCCGAGGACAAGAGCCGGGTATTCGTACTGGACTTTGATGGCGACATCAAAGCCTCGGCCACCGAAAGCCTGCGCAACGAAATCACCGCACTGCTGACGCTCGCTACCGCGCGTGACGAAGTGGTACTGCGCCTGGAAAGCGGCGGTGGCCTGGTGCACAGTTACGGCTTGGCTGCGTCGCAACTGGCGCGTATCCGCCAGGCGGGCATCCCGTTGACCGTGTGCATCGACAAGGTGGCTGCCAGCGGTGGGTACATGATGGCCTGCATCGGCGAGAAGATCGTCAGTGCCCCATTCGCCGTACTGGGGTCTATTGGCGTGGTGGCGCAGTTGCCCAACGTCAACCGCCTGCTGAAAAAGCACGACATCGACTTCGAAGTGCTGACTGCTGGCGAATACAAGCGCACCCTGACCGTCTTTGGCGAAAACACCGAGAAGGGCCGGGAGAAGTTCCAGGAAGACCTGGACATCACTCACCAGTTGTTCAAGGATTTCGTCGCACGCTATCGTCCGCAGTTGCACATCGATGAAGTGGCCACTGGCGAAGTCTGGCTGGGCGTAGCCGCCTTGAATCGCAAGCTGGTTGACCAGTTGCAGACCAGTGATGAGTACCTGAGCGAGCGCGCACGCAACGCCAACCTGTTCCACCTGCACTATGCCGAACGCAAGAGCCTGCAGGAGCGCATTGGCATGGCCGCCAGCGGTACCGTGGAGAACGCGGTGGTAGGCTTGTGGAGTAAACTCAGCCGCCTGCGCTAACACCTTGAACCCGTTGAAATTTTTTTTCGTTCAGGGGGTTGCAAGGTTAAAAGAATGAAGACATAATGGCGCCCATCGAAACGCAGCAAACTTTGAAAAAGGTTCAGCGTTTCAAGGAGATAGCAAAGCGCAAGCAGCTAGATCCGACCTTTGAGGCCGAGTAGCAAAGTGGTTATGCTCCGGATTGCAAATCCGTCTACGCCGGTTCGATTCCGACCTCGGCCTCCACCATTCGAAAGCCCCGCAGATTAACGTCTGCGGGGTTTTTCTTTGTTGACTGGAAAAGTCCGAAGTCCCAAAACAATTCACACCCAGTCCCAAAACTTCCTCACTTGGAAGGCTTGGCGATGGCGCCGACACGACGGTAAACCCGCTCGGTGATTCCCTCTTTCGAGTGGCCAAGCAGCAAGCTTGCGTCGGTCAGGTCACTGATCTCGGATGCTGCTTTGGGGCGTATATCTCTGAACTGGAATTGAGCAATTCGATTAGCCAGTTCCGGCTGCTTATTACCTATTGCCTTTGCCCGCGCCGACTCTCTGGCGTCCTGCCAGCGGTTGCGCAGCATCTCCCACGACAACCGTTTGCCATTGCTGTTCAGGATGAAGAATGGCGAAAGGTGCTCGCTGTTACGGCGCATGATGCGGTCCAGCAGATTGCCCAGGCTGTTGTTCACGCCATTCGTCTGCAGCATGATCCTCAGGCGCTTCCCTGTCTTGCCCTGGCTTACCAGCAGATAGATCCCCTCTATATCGTCCCTCCGCATAGAAAGCACATCCGCTGGCCGTTGGCCGGTGAGGTATGCCAAGTCCATTGCATCCTTCAGCTCATCCGCTGCTTCCTCGTACACTGCCTGCCATACCGCCTCGTTGGCGTAGTAGTCGCGCGGTTTCTCTTTGTTCTTGCGCACGCCAAGACAGGGGTTGTTCTTGGTTGTCAAGCCCCATTCCCGCGCAGTATTGAACACATGCGAGAGAAGGGCGATTTCCCTATTCGCCCTGGTCTTTGCCGTTCTCGAGTCGCGGTACTGCGCAATCATGGCTGGCGTGATTGCGTCTATGGGTGCCGAATCGAATACTTCCCGCAGTTGTTTCAGCTCATAGATGTTGTCTTTCTGGGTCCGGGCCGCTTTGCCCGGGATGATCTTCAGCAGATACTGATCGAAGATGCCCTTCATTATCGTCAGCTCTTTCGGTACGGATTTAGCCTCCAGTTCCGCCCATTTAAGCTTGGCTTTCACCAAGTCGTTCCCGAGAAAAATGTCCTTCCCCGAACCATCCCGGTAGTAAAGAGCCTCCCAAACCTTGCCATTGGCTCTAGTTCTTTTGCGGCGATACATGCCGGGAGGCAGATCACGGTTTTCGGTCTTCCTTGGTCGCATCTCATTTCACTCGGGAGAAGTCAGGTGTCCACGCTGGCGTTGCTGGTGGCGGGGTTGCAGCGACGGGAACGGTTTCGATAACCACCCCGCTGAGCTTCTGGCGTGCGTATTGGCGGCCTACAAGTGGCCGGCCGCCACGGCTCTCTACAAAGTGCCAGCCCTTTTCAGTAAGCCAGCGGCGCTGATAGCCCCTGGCCTTGTAGCCGGTCAACTCGGCCAGCTCTTCGTCCGAAAGGATCTCGGTTTCCATGGGATGGTCTCCACGCCGCCGGTGGCGGCAGGTTGGTGGTCAGGCCGGGATCTTTTCGAGCGCTGTGTCAGCCACCTTGATAGCGGCTTGGGCGTCGTTGGCGTAGGCGGGTGTGAAGCCTCCGGCGTAGTGGATCACTCTCTGGCAGGCATCCAGTTCCTTGCGAACCAGGCGCAGGACATAGACAAGTTCTTCTTGCAGCGCTCCTTCGGCTCGCCCGATATTCCAGAACTCATGACCCCAGTGGCCATCCGGTGGAGGGTTGTTGTTCTGCTTGCCGGCGGCCATCGCGCCGGCAATGACGTCGCAGATGCCGTGCTTGTAGACGTTGTCGCCGTCGAGGCTCAACCCGCCACGGCGCCGCAGAGTGTTCAAAACCTCATCGACGTCGAGTCCGCCGTCCTTCAAAACGATGTCCAGCTCCGGCTCGCCGGGCGTGTAGATCACCAGGGCCAGCTTGGCGCCTGGGTTAAGGTTCTCGCTGATCATCACCAGCGCGTCGTTGGCGACCTGGTGGAATCGGTTGGTTTCGGACATAGGGAGTCCTCGCCCGCGCGTGTCGGCGGGCTTGAGTTGTAGGGGGAGGGGGATTTGCTGTACTGCTTGCGGGTGCGATGGGTGATTACGTGGAGTCCGTATCCCATCTCGAACGGTTCCCTGCAGATAAGATCTTGGGCTGCTATGGCTTTTCGCCATGTAATTTCATACGCTTGGACGGTATGTCAGGAAATTTTGCACGCCGATAGCATCTGGAAAAATATGAATAAGACCCCACTAGTTATCCTCCTTTCTTTGGCCCTTTACGGCTGCAATGAGGATTCAAAAATTCAAGAGACTGTCCGCAGTAATCTGAAAGACCCTGACTCCGCAAAGTTTGAAAAACTCTTTGTAAGTAAGGATGGCACTTACGCGTGCATAAATTGGAATGCAAAAAATGGCTTTGGGGGCTATGGAGGGTGGGCCACAGCTGAGTTAAAGCACGTCGCGGGAACTTGGGTCATAGCGAAAATGCAAGGGCTCGATTTCAACTGCAATGACGACGCGGTCGCGCTT
This sequence comes from Pseudomonas sp. yb_2, assembly GCF_043103905.1. NCBI lineage: Bacteria > Pseudomonadati > Pseudomonadota > Gammaproteobacteria > Pseudomonadales > Pseudomonadaceae > Pseudomonas > Pseudomonas sp. yb_2. The sequence goes on from NZ_JBICKH010000015.1 coordinate 58,028, forward strand.
AGTAAAAAAATAGATATTGCGAAGGAAGAGGCAATGCAAAATGCCATCGGGTGGATAAAAGACGCAAGAAATTTACCCGCTGATACAATGCACTATGCAGATTTACCGGAAGACTGTCGTAGGAAGGTAATTTCTTACGTCATACGTGTTGAGGATGCTATTCGCACTCCGGTTTTGAGTTCTGGGGTAGAGGAAGCCAAGGCAAAGGAGGTGAAGCTGAAAAGTGAACTGCAAGAGGGGATCTGCTCGGAGTCGTAAGCTGTTCTTTGGGGGAGTCGGCTGCCACCTGACTGCTACCGCTCAATCTGCAATCGGTGGTGCTGCGATTGGGTTCGGAGTATGGCATCAGCTCCTTCGGCACCTGGACGGTATCGCCGAGCTCGAACTGGGCGATGGCTCGCATGGCCACAATCAATGGGCTTCCGGGATGGTGGAAGGCAGTGCGCCTGTGCTTGCGATCCTTGCCGAAGATCGTGCTACCCCAGAACCCCGATTCGTAGTAGCCGTTGCGCTTGTCCATGTAGCCGAAGTTGCGGTGCACGGCGCTAGTCGGCGGCGACAGCGATACCTTGTACTTTTCGATGAGCGGCCCGCCCAGCACCCAGTCTTCCCACGGGTTGAAGCGCTTGGTGTGCTCGATGGCCTGGCCCTGGTAGCGGGCGAAGACGCGCCAGGGCACGCCGTTGTACCCGGGCGGCTCAAGGTACAGGTCCAGACCTTCGGCCTTGCCCACGGCCCACCCAAGCGCCTCGCCGACCAGGTCGGCCGCCTTCACTTCGATCAGGTCGGTCATGCGCGCCTCCGCTCGGTGTTGCCATACAGGTCGTACTCAGGGCGCTCTGGCGGATATGCCTCAGCGGTGAGCGCCTGGTCGATGGCGGCGCGCAGGTTCTCGTTGTAGTTCTCGCCGAGCACCCGCGCACATGGTTTGCCCATGTAGTGGCCGACAATCTCAATGCCGATCGTGTAGTCGCCATCCATCCCATTCGAATGGCTCTCGAAACGAACATCCCAGCAGCATGACTCCAGGGCGTTCAGTCGCTCACGGTCGCGGCGCAATTCCTCCAGCTCTGCGCTGGAAACAATGGTGAAGTGGCTTTTTTTCCTGCTCACAGCTGATACCTCTCATCAATCCAGCGCCCAGGCGCCAGAGCGGGTGTAGGTTCGGGTTGGGTTTCGTGCGGGGAGAGCTGGCGCTCGTTGCCGGCCTGGTGATTGCTTCCGGTAACACCGCTCTTCCGCCTCGCCCAGCTAACGCAAGGGCCATCCTCTGTATCGAAGATCCCTAGCAGGAACCATTCAGGCCCAGGGCATTCCGGCTCCCAGCCGAGGCAGTGGCACTCGCCGTCGTCGTAAGGGTGGTGTTCGCCGATATCCGAGTCCATGTGCCACTGCTTCAGCTCCAGGCCCTGCTGTACAAGCCAGGCTTTGAAGGCGGCATAGTCTTCGTCGAAGTCCGGCTCGTCGGGGTGACTCCACCAGCCGTATTGATCGCGCTCGACGGCCACGCGTTGGATCAGCTTGATTTCTTCAGGCATGACGATTCCGTGGCCGCCATATCGCGGCAGTGAATAGAGGGGAGAGGGGTTAAAGAAAAACGGATCTTTTCTACGTGGCCGGTGGTCAAGCTAGTTGGATAGGCCTAATTACAAATGAGTGGCCTACCCATCCTGGTTTCACCAACAAGCCACTGGCGGTGGAGGAGAGCACCATGCGGAGACGAGGCGGCGTGTACTGGGCTTGGTCTGATCCCACGCTTCATCACCGGTCCCACGAAGAAACCCTGCATGGAGGAACCCTCATCGATGTGCAGGTGAGGCTTTCACGCTCCGGTGGCACCCAACTTTTTCTGGGTGTCTACGCACACTCCGGCATGGCACTGCATGAAGAGGCTTACGATTCCAGGCCAGGCGAATCGATGTACCGGTCGTTGGCCTGGGGTATTGGTCGAGCGCGTCGAGTAGCTAATGAGTGTGCCCTTACTGCAAGCGCTGACGCCGCTTCGGACTAGAGGGGAGAGGGGTTACAGCTGGGGGGGTACAAATGTGCTATTGCGGGGCGGAGTCTTCCGCACGCATGAAGGCCGCCATGTCGCCCATCTGCTCGACGATGAAGCGCTCTTCATCAGCGGCGGCAGCGATGATCCTTTCTCGGCGCGCATGGCAGAGCCGGCAATCGACCATGGCCCAGTCGCCTGACAGCTCGGAGGATTCCCCTAGCCAAGTGCCGCAGGGTGCCTGCTCAAGGTCTTCCAGGTCGGTGAATGGTGCGAAGTGCGTTTTCACGACTTCGCTCCTGGCTGTGCGGTGCGCTGGAACATGTTGACGTCATGCGCTCGCGGCAGAACCCCCGGCGCGCTCGGATCTGCGCTGGCGGATAGGGCGGCGACCTTCTTGTCCCAGCCGAATATCTGGGCCTTGTTGAGGCGTTCAAGCATCTGCTCGATCAGCGCATCCCGCTCTGCCAGTTTGGCGCTCCCGATCCTGTCAATTTCCGCGATCAGTGCATCTTTCTCGACGCATTGCGCAATCAGGCGCTCAACCCCGCCAGGATCGGTGTGATGCTGGGGCTCTGGATGCGTTTCGCGGTAGCCCGCCAGGAACAGCAGGTAGTCGCTGTGGGTGCGCTGGTCTTCGAAGCCGGTGCTGTCCTTGCGTAGTTCCGACTCGCCCAGGCCAAGCGGGTTGAGCCTGATGAACACATCGCGTGGGTCGGTGTTGCTGGATCGGTTTTCTGTGGGCATGGGGATACCTCGCGCTATTTGTCTGGTAATGTCATCGGGACGATTTCATGGACGCGTTCAGGGCTAACTATTTATGGGTGATCAAAGAACATTTTCTGGGAAGAATAAATACGGACTATCAAGAAGCATACCTGCCGATGTAAAGCGAGAGGTTCGAAAGCGTTGTGGGTTCGGTTGTATTGTGTGTGGGTGTGGACTGATTCAATATGAGCATGTTGATCCCGAGTTCCATGAAGCAAAAACTCACGACCCAGAATCTATAGTTACTTTATGCCCTACTTGTCATGCGAGTGTTACATCTAGGTTTTGGTCTAAGGAGCGAGTCAAACGGCACGCGTTAGAACCAGCATGCCTTAAAGAGGGCTTTTTAAAGCATGTGTTTGATTTTTATACCGACAGCCACCCCGCAGTCCAGTTCGGGGGGGCTCTGCTGAAAAACTGCCCAGTTCCAATAGAAGTATTTGGGACTCCACTTATTGAAATTAAGCCTCCTGAGGTTAAAGGTGGCCCATTCCTTTTGAGTGGGACGTTCTGTGATAGAGCTGGATCTCCTACACTAAAAATTGTCGACAATGAATGGATTGCGTTTTCGGATAGCTGGGATGTAGAAGTCTCTGCGGGCGGTATAGTTGTCAGAAATGGTCCAAGGGATGTTGTTCTGAAACTTAGCGTGCTCCCTCCTCATACTCTGGTTGTGGAGCGATTGAAAATGACTTATGGCTTTATCGATATTGATGTGACGGGGGATGAGCTGGTTATTAATACCAACACTTTTACTGGATGCGTTATGGATAATTGCAGAGTTGGGATTTCGGTTTTCCCTCTGCAGAAACCCGGCCTTGATCCAAGGCTCAACAAGTTAACGTCTATTTTAAGGCGTCAGATAATGATGCTGGCGTGACTCGTTGAAGTGGGAGGTGCTGGCGGGCAGCGCCGGGGGTCAGGCGGCAGCGCGAACTTTGAAGATCAGCATGGCGGTGGCGTCGTTGTTGAAGCACTCGGCCAGTTCCTGATAGGCCCGGTACTTGGCCTGGCTGCGGGTCGCTGCCCACACGCGCTGCACATAGTGGCGCGCATCGCCCAGCATGTACCGAACGTCATCCCAGTCGTACATGCCATTGGTGAGAACTTCCCACTGCTTGAGCGGCAGTTTCTCGGCCATTTCGCCGTATTGCATCTCCCAGGTGGGGTGGTAGTTGCGGATGCGCTTCTTCGGGTCGCTGTCCAGGATGACGCCGATGTAGTGGCCACTGTCGGCCATGATCACGCCGGGCTCGCCGTTGGCGATCACTCGACGCCCGACCTCGGCCGGCACACCGTAGTGACGGCGGACGTAGTCGCAGTTGAAGTTGCTCATGGATTTCTCCAAGCATGCGCCGCCCTCCGTGGCCGGATGCGGCATGGTGGCAACTGGACTTTTTGAGAAAAGTAGGTGGCGTGATATAGATAATATCCAATCACGCGGAGTGTGCTTCGATGAGTTCAGGCGATGAATATTCGGAAAAAGGTAAAGGCCTTCAGGTTGGGGATATGTCCGTGGTTATGGGCAAGATCCCACCGGGCACTCGGGTAGGTTATGGATCAGTTGTTCTTGGTGCCACGGATGAAAGGGGCAATTGCATATACAACACCCCTATGACTGTCGGATATGGGGCGAAGGGGAACTCCACAAGCGTGGTGATTGGAGCCTTTGCAGGCTCTGCCTCCGGAGTTGATGAAAGTATTCACAGTGCGTTGGACGAGATCCTGGAGCTGCTGAGGCAGAACAACTTCGGCGGGGCCGAGCCTCATGTGGAAGCTTTGCGTGAAGCTGTCAATCGAGGTGACAAGGGATTGGTTGAAAAAAGCCTTGGAGTGCTCTCCGGGCTGGCTAACGCGGTAACCGTGGCTGAGGCCGTTCCGAAGGTATCCGCCGCATTATTCACCATCAAAGGCTATTTGGCTTCAGCGGGCCTAATCAGCGAGTAACGCCGAGCTGAGAGTCTCATCTCCTTGGTTGCGCTTCACTTCAGCCAAGCTGGCCGCTTCGAACTGGCGCGGTAGTTATCCTGGGGCGCGACCTCGATCGACTTGTGGTAACGCTCCTCGAACTCCGTGCGACAGAGCACGCTGAGGTAGATGGTCCAGCGGTGCGGGATGTCGCAGACCGCGTCGACGACTTGCCGTACGCTGATCTGCTTGAGGTTCTTCCAAGTGATCAGCACCTGCTGTCCGCTGGGGTCGATGTTGACCACGGTCGCGTGGTTGGCCGAGACCAAAGCCCGGCAGGTCCGTTCCAGCCGGGAACGCATGTCGTGCGGCTTGCGCTTACTCATTGCATGCCGCCTTGCTTGCTCGCTGCGCCTGCCTCCATCGCATCCACAAATCGCATGGCCGTCCGGTAGCTGTAGGCGAAGCCCTGCTTGGCGCCGGTGGCGATCTCCACCACATCCCAGGTCTTTTCCTTGCCAGACGCTTGGTAACGCGGAGCTGACCGGCCAACCTTTGCGTGTGCTTCTGTCCTGGCTGATTTACTGCGCTCGAGCAGGGCCGCGAGCACGGCAAGCTTCTGCTCGAAAGCAGGGTGCATTGCTGTCTGCATGGGGTGATCCTCGGTGGGGTCAGGCGTGGTATTCGAAGGCCTCGGCCTTGCGAACGATTCGAACTTGGGCACTGCGGCGCTCAGGTGCGCGGCGGTCGCGGCGCATGGGGTCGCCGTCGTCGATCACCGCATGCATGGCGATGAGGCTAGCCAGGGCGATGCAGAGCGGGCTGATGATCTGCCGGCGCATGGCTTCGGCGACCATTGCGGCGCGCCTGGCAACCCTGAGTTTCAGCATTGCGTCACCGATGCGCTTTTCTACGCCGCTCTCGCTGATGCCGAAGTGCTTGGCGATTTCCTTCGTGGTGAAGCCCTGAGCTACTTCCAGAAGGCACTGCAGTTCGCGAGGCGCTAGGCCTCGGCCGAGATGGCCTATCCATGCGCCGATAGTGATCGTGTCCATGATTGATCTCGGTGGATGATTTCCCGTCTGGCCCTGTCGCCAAGGCCAACCGGTGAAATCTGCCGCGACCCGCTACTGGCGTCAGTTGCGCGGCAATCTTCTGGTTGTTCCTCCAGCCGCGGGCCTTTCGGCTTGTTCTCCCGCTGGATAACTGCATTGGCGCTTTACGCTGCACGCCCGGGGCAGTTGCCACCCCTCTGGACCGTTGAGGCCTGTCCATCGCTGCCTTCGTTGCTGACCGGTGTCGATCCGGCGACGAGGCAAATATGTACTTAAGGTTCATGTTGGTCAAGTACCAAAAGTACATAATTTTCTTTTGGGCGAAAAAAAGCCCGCCAGAAGCGGGCTCTCGAAGTCTTGCTAAAAGTCGACTAGAGGGCGGAACGCGGCCACTTGGCGTCCACCACACGCCCCACTAGGCACCATTCGCCGTCCATCTCGACTGTTGGGAATGCGGGATTTAAGGGCTTCAGGTATGCCTTCCCTGAATCCCATATGAACTGCTTGAATGTTGCCTCGTTGGAGTCAATGAGCTTCGCGACCACATATTGGCCGTGCTCTACATCGAAGCCGGGAGCCACCAGGATGACCATGCCTTCAGAGAAGGACATGCCGTTCGGGGACGTCATCGAGGGACCTTTAACCTTTAGCCAGAAGCCATTAGGGCCCGCCCAGGCGTCGGAAGGGTGCACCTCACAGGAGGCTACGTTCGATAGCTCAATTGCTTCCATAGGCATCCCGGCCTGTACCCAGCTGATCTCAGGGTATTTGTAATAACGCACCGGACCCGCAGACGGCTCAACGTTAGCGTCGAACTCTGGCCTTTCATCGACCATTTCGCCCTTTCCATACTCCAGCCACTCAAGGCGCACTTTGAGCGCGGTGGCGAGTGCAAGCATCTTCACGCCGCCAGGCATGGATTCCCCATTAAGCCATTTGCTGGCCGCCTTCGGGGTGACGCTAGCGATTGAAGCAAGACGCGCACCTGCACCCCATGCAGGGATGTCGCTGGCGGCAAGCGCTTGCTTGAGGCGGGTCGCGAACGCCGCCCTGATTTCTTCGATATGAACCATGGGTTCAATATCGCATGCGCTTGCATGTACTTTCAGTTCCGACATATTATGTACTGACAGTTCATGTTTCACCTGGAGGCCCTATGACGGCACTCAAGAAGGCGATCGACGATGCCGGCGGAGTCTTCGCTGTGTCGGTCGTCTGCGAGAGAACCCCGCGTGCTGTTTACAAATGGCTGGCCTCTGGCTGCCTACCACGCACCGAATACACGGGCGAGACCCGCTACGCGGAAAAAATTGCCGAATTGGCAAAAACAAACGGCAAGCCATTCAAGGCCAAACAACTGCTGACTGACATCGCTCCGGCCAAGTCATCTGCGTGAAGTATGCGAGGACTGGCATTCCGCTAGTAGTGATCTGAACCAGCTGTGAATTTAACCAGTAGGAGGGTGGCGATGAGGATAATTTGGCGCTTTGCTAAGCGAGCCTGGTTTGGGGGGCACTTCCAGAACGGGGTTATCTACTCTCCGCTAGAGCTGCTGCTGCTCGTAGGGTTGAAAGAAGTGCTTCGACGCAGACTTCGACGGGCTCTCCGGTGGTGCGGTTTATCAACCAAGCCGGACCGATATGTGTGGGATCGAAACTCACAACGTCTCGGAGGTTTAGTACCCCGTGCATCAAATCCATCACAAGGTAGCCCGCAGGCGACCTCACAACATATCGACCGATGTTCAGATTCGCCGCCGCAATAGTCCCTTCAACTTTCATGTCCGGCCTCCTTGGACCTTTTCGTGTGGGAGCAAAAAGCTACCACGGATGTGCCGGACACCCATAACGTCTGAATTGCAGGCATAAAAAAAGCCGCCTGGCAGGGCGGCTCTTTCTACAGCTTCAAACGAGATTAGAGCATGACAAACATCGTCCCACTTGACAAGTCCAGGGGGTTCACCCGGATGGACAACCAGCTCATGGATGGCCTGCTGGCTATCGATCTCCCGGCCCGGGAGATGAAGATTGTCCTGTACGTGGCCAAGGCCACCATTAACTTCGGGGCGGGCTCTCAGCGCATCCCGGCTTCCGACATCGCGAAAGCCATCCACGCCCACCCTGACACCGTATCCAAGGCAGTTTCGAGTCTGCTGCGTCGTCGGGTTCTGTTCCGCGAGGGCGGTGCACGGGGTGACATCGGCGTGAATGACCCGAAAAACTGGGTCTACGTAATTGAGCCGAAACAGACCAAAACCGCCGACTCGGCTGAAGTGGTCCGAATCGGCAATGAGCCGAAACAGACCAAAACCGCCGACTGCCTTCTTTATTCTAAGAATCTAATCCCCTATGTATTTCTTCCTTCGGAAGAAAATACATGCCCCCCCAGCGATGAGCAGCCGGCTCAGGCCAAAGCTGACCGCAAAGCCCCGTTCGGGAAGGCCGCCATGCTGGCTGACAATCCACACGGCCTGGACGAGTCGCTGATCGCTGACTACCTGACTGTTCGCAAGGCCGCCAAGGCCCCAGTGACGGCCCGCATTTGGGCAGGCCTCAACCTCAAGCTGGAGCAGTGCAAGGCCTTCGGCATCCAGCCCGCCCAAGCCCTAGAGGTCGCCGTCGAGAACGGATGGCGCGGCTTCGAGGTGGAGTGGGTCACCAAGCGCATCAGTGCGCAGTTGCCTGCTCAGGCCAAACCGCACAGCCGTCACCACGGCTTCGACGACCGCGACTACACCGCCGGCCTGGCCGCGCGAGAGGACGGCACCTATGCGATCTGAATCGGTGATCACTATGTCCGAGGTGAGAAACGCAGCGGGTTTCCGCGTCCAGCCCGCGCACTGCGAGCATCACGGCGACTTCGAGCAGCGTGTAACCATGCTGATGGGCCGCGAAATCGTCGGGCGTTGCCCTGTGTGCGAGAAAGCGGCCGTTGCCGAGCGCGAAGCCAAACAGCTGGCGGAGGACACCCGCCTGAAGCGTGAGACGATGACCCGCAAGCTGGGTTCGGCGCTGATCCCCAAGCGCTTCGCCGACCGCACCCTGGCCAATTACCGCGTCGAGCACGAAGGGCAGCGCAAAGCCTTGGCCTATTGCACCCGCTACGTGGCAGCTTTCTCAGAAATTGAGCGCACCGGTCGCTGCCTGATGCTGCTGGGCAAGGTCGGTACCGGCAAGACCCATCTGGGCGCCGGCATGGCCAACGAACTGATGCGCAACACCTCGGCAACGGCCGTGTACCGCACAGTCGGCGCCGTCCTGCAATCCATCCGGGCGACCTACGACCGGCATAGCGAGCAGTCAGAGGCCGACATCCTGTCCAGCCTGATCGAGCCGTCGCTGCTGGTCCTGGACGAGGTAGGGGTCAGCAAGGAGCAGCCCAGTGAATTCGAGCTGACCACCCTGTTTTCGATCATCAACGGGCGCTACGAGCAAATGCGCCCCACGGTGGTGATTTCCAACCTGAATGCGAGCCAGCTGCGTCACGCGATGGGCGAACGGTGCTACGACCGCCTGCGCGAAGGTGGCGGGGTGATTGTGCCCTTCGAGTGGGAATCGCACCGCGGCAAGGAGGAGGCCTGACCATGCGGCAAACCAAGCTGACCAAGGCCGCGCGCGGCCGGGAGTGCCAGGTGCGCATCCCGGGCGTGTGCAACGGCAACCCGGAAACCACCGTCCTGGCGCACTACCGCATGGCCGGTACCTGCGGTGTTGGATACAAGCCGAACGACCTGCAGGGCGCCTGGGCCTGCAGCGCCTGCCACGATGCTTGTGAAGGTCGCCGCAGCGACATCGGTCGCGACCAGGCCAGGCAGTACCACGCCGAGGGCGTCATGCGTACCCAGGCCCTGCTGCTGCGTGAGGGGCTGGTTTCGGCATGAGTGCAACTGTGGCGGTGAAGCTGTCCGATGCCGAGATCCGACGGCAGTCCTCTGTGCTCGGAGTGCGCGACCTACGAGACCCGCGCCACCCGGGCTTGAGGTTTCGATTTGACCAGAGCCGACAGGCTGGAACTTGGTTCCTGGTTGTTCGCCGCAAGTGGAATCGGCTCGCACGCTTCCCTGAGTATGGTCCTGCGGCCATCTTCGCCGAGTTGCCTGGCCTGCGGCAGCGCTTGCTTGGCCGCCCGGATGAGATGGTTGCATTGGCTGGCTTGGTGACGTTCAGCGACCTCCTGGCCTGGTTCAAGGATCGAGTTGCAAGTGACGCCTCGCTGTCCGATTCGTGGAAGAGCACTGTTCGCACGGTGGTCGATAAGCACTTGCAGCCCCGCCTTGGCGAGTTGCCGATATTCGCCCTGACCCCAGCAGTGCTGGACAAGTCGCTGATGTGGCCGCTCCAGGCTGAATGCTCCACGTCCTACGTTCGGCAGATTTTCAGGGTGTTGAGCCTGGCTGTGAGCACGGCGCGGGCGCTTGGGCTGATCCCCAGCAATCCCATGGCTGAGATGAAATTCACGAACTTCATTAAGACCAAGATTTCGCCAAAGGACGGCCGACTCCGTGCCGACCACCTACGAGAGGTTATGCCTGCGCTGGGGGCGCTATTCGGCTTCTCGCCCGTCGACGCCATGCTGGCACTGCTGATGATCTGCCACGGCACCCGGGTGGGCGAGAGCCGACAAGCAGAATGGGCTGACTTCGCCCTGGGGCACGCTGAGTGGTTCATTCCAGCCAAACGAACCAAGACGCGCACCGAGCACCGATTGCCGCTGACTCCGCAAGTGTGTGCCCTACTGCGCCGGTACCGTGCCATCCAGCTCGAAAGCGGGTATGCCGGCAAGTACCTGTTCCCAGGCCGCAAAGGGCAGCCCATGAGTGCCAGCAAGGCCTCGTCGGTATTCCGTCGCTTGGCCAGTCGCGAATGGTCAAGCCACGATCTGCGGAAGGTGGCGCGCACCGCTTGGCTCGACATGGGGGTGGACGGGTTTATTGGCGAAATGCTGCTCAACCACTCGCTCGGGAAAGTTGCTGATACCTACATCAAAACCAAGGGCAACGGCCTGCGACGAGAGGCCCTGGAACAATGGCATGAGTGGTTAGACGGGATTGGGTTTGCGTCGATTCACGGGTTGACGGGCGTGCAATCCGCAATTCCTCACCAAGGGCCGCAAGCTAAGCCGCGTAAGGGGCGCAGCCCAATCAACGAATTAGTTACAGGGGAGAATGCAGAACGTGAAAAACCGACTTCCGGATGGCTTTAAACAGCCGCGCCTGGACCTCGTTCAATGCCCAGTATGCAGGGGCAGGGCGGTTGTGAAGGGGGGTGTTTTATGAGCTGGTGTGCGCCGACTGCGATGGCTCAGGTTGGGTTGTTGAAGGTTCCAGGTTGGTGCTTCCGCTGGAGGAGCTAGTCACACAGCTGAGTTTCAAGCTGCAGCAGGCTCAGCGACAAATCGAAGCGCTGAAACGGCCTGCCAAAGTAGCCGGTCCGCAGCAGCAGTACCAAGAACCGAACCGCCTGGGGGCGGGCGGCACAAATTACACAGGGGATTGATCCATGATGATTCGTAAACCAGCCGGCCGTCCGTTGGGTGACACCGAGTATTTGCTGGAGCAGTGGGGGTGGTGGCGGATGGATGGAGCGGGCGTGCCTACTTGCGTGTCGCCCACGTTGGCTGTGATGCATAAGGCCATGCCGCAGGTATCCGCCAGTCGAAACTACTGCATCACTGACGACTGGGCGCTCGCTATCGACAGTGCCGTGGCGAGGCTTGCGCACCGAGACTCACAGATGGGAGACATTATCTGGCTGTACTACGGGGCGAAATGGCCAATGTTGCGGGTTGGTAAGCACTTTGGAATCAGCGAGGGAAAAGCCAGGGAATTAGCCAGAGCAGGGGTAGCGTGGATCGATTGCGCTGTTAGCGTAATGCGCGAAGCGGCATGAATACTCGATCGCATGAATGTGACACTCTTTTACTCTTGGTCTCGTAAGGCGCGTTCTGATCGCTAGGCGTGCATCGAATACCAGACTTCTGCCTAGCCTACCACACGCCTGGCTGATGTAGAGAGGCTGGAAGAAAACAGTAATTCTCAGCTATCCTGTGCCAGTCGGAGAATGCCGAGGGCGGTGTACAATATGTCAATGCTCGATAACGCTGTGCAGTCTATTCAGATTGGAATGGAAGACTTTCATGAGGAGGATGAGCGGCGATTACTTTCTGCCATCCGAAATCTATATGCCGGTATTCTGCTGTTGTTCAAGTATAAGCTCCAACAGTTGAGTCCGGCGGGTTCTGACGAGGCATTGCTGAAAACTAAAGTCCTACCTGCTGTCGATCCTACAAATGGGACAGTTGTATGGGTCGGTAAGGGGAAAAAGACTGTAGAAGTGCAGGAGATTATCGAGCGTCTCAATGCGCTTGGGGTGAGTGGTGTTGACTGGAAGCTTCTCACTGCGCTTCAGGGTATACGCAATGACATTGAGCATTATTTCAGTCCGCTACCTAACGAACGGATGAAAGAAGCGGTCGCAAATTCGCTGCATCTGATTACACAGTTTTGCGAGCCTCATCTTGAAGAGCGACCTGTGGAGATATTGGGTCAACAGTGCTGGGATATGATGTTGAGTGTGGCAACGTTTTTTGATGCTGAACTGGAAAGCTGCAAAGCAAACCTGGAGTCGGTTGAGTGGCCGTTCCAAGAGGTCAGGGATGCTACCAGTCATATGGTCTGCCCTGAATGTGAGTCCCGACTTATTAAAGTGGTAGATACTTCAGCGCAACGTGATTCGATTAGCTTCCTATGCCAAAGCTGTCAATGTGAATCATTATATTGCCAAGTTGTAGGGCCTGCAGTTGAGGCCAGCTTGGCTGGGTTCAATCATTGGAACGTGAGGAAAGGTGGGGAACCAGCTACTTGTGTATGCCCAGAGTGTGGTTATGACTCGTTGCTAGTGGAAGAGAACAAATGCGCCGCATGTTTCTATGAGTTCGAATACACACATTGCGAGTGGTGTGAAGAGTCGCTTTCTATAGACGAACGTCAGTATTCTGAAGGGACGTGCGGTTATTGTCAGAATCGGTACGACCGCATCATGGCAGAGTAGAGACTGTACTAGGAACGTCGTAAGCCTTATCTGTCTGATGGCGTGCGGCACCATTCAGGTTAGCGTCAGGAGGCTCAGGGTAAGTAATCACTAAGCCAAGATAGGAAGGAATCCAGCAAATTTTTACTTTTCCGCGCGGAATAGTTCTGTTTTCATAGCAGCGTGTGTTGCTGTGAACGCAGCGTGACGCTTTGTAGAGCCCGGCCCTGAGCCGGGTTTTTTGTGCCCATTCTCAAGCCCCGCCATCATGTGGGGCTTTTTCGTTTTCGGCCCTACGCCTGCTCCTAGCTTCCAGCGGATGCCAGTGACGTAGGAGCCGACCTTATCAGAGGAATGCAGATGAACAACGAGCATCAGGCGCTCGCTGATGTGCCCTTGTGGCTGTTGGTGCTGCTGAGCATGGCGGGTTTGTCCGGTGAGATGTTGCGTGCTTCGGGCGCCGACCTAAGTCTGCGTCAGATCCTGCAACGAGTGGCTCTGCGGTTTCTCGCGTCAGGGCTGCTCGGCATGGCCACGCTGCTGTTGGCCATGGCCCTCTGGAGCAATCTCTATCTTGCAGCTGGCCTTGGGATTGTCATTGCCGTGATTGGAGCCGATGTCGCCGGTGGCCTATACACGCAGTTCTTGGCCAAGCGCGCCGGGGTTTTCAGCGAGGAACGGTGAGGGCTGGTCATGATTGACCTGAAGTTGGATATAAATAGCGTCCCGCTGGCCCGGGAAATATCGGACATTCAGCGCAAGCAGATTCCGTTTGCCCTGCTGCTCGCGCAAACGCGCCTGGCCACCCATCGCATCAAGCCGGGCATCACCCAGGTCATGGCCAAGCGCCTGGACCGGCCGACGCCGACCACCCTGCGCAGCCTGTTTGTCCAGGCGGCGACCAAGAGTCGCGGTGCGAAAGTCTGGTTCAAGGATTCCTGGACCACCGGCATTCCCGCTGACACCTACCTGCAGCAGGCGGTGCAGGGTGGCGCTCGACCGCACAAGCGTTTTGAGAAATCACTGATCGCCCAGGGCCTGATGAAGGCCGGGCAGTACGCGGTGCCCAATCGTGGCCTGTTGAACCAATACGGCAACGTCTCGCGCGGGGTGATGACCCGCATCCTTTCCGGCCTGGGCGCTGCCGAGAGCCGGCGCGGCTATCAGGCCAACGCCACGGGCAGCCAGCGCAGCCGGCGCAAGGGCAATGCCGAGCGTTATTTCGTCGGCACGGTCGGCAATGAGTCGGGCATCTGGGAGCGCAAGGCTTCCGCGTTCGGCGAGGGCGTGAAACCGGCATTCATTTACACCGACGGCGTCCCGCAATACCGCGTGATCTTTCCGTTCTTCAAGATCGGCGAAAACATCGCCAAGACGCACGGGCAGGCCGAGCTGGCCCGAGCCCTGCGCGAGGCAATCCTGACCGCGAAATGAGGTCGCGCGAGGCGTGGCCTGGCGCCCGGCACAACCTACCCCCCGCTCAATGGGTCCTCCCGGACCCGCCGGCGCTAGGGGGTAATTCGGGCCCCGCCTTTTCGCTATGTATGACCCAAATTCGGAGGTTGGTTGTTGTTTAGTCCATGACAAATCCAACGATTACCCGACAGCCGTTCTGGCTGAACAAAAAACGCATGGCCGAAAGCCTCGGGATTTCGGTTCAAGCCTTTGACAAATGGGGCGTCGAGCCGGTCGCCAAGATCGGCCGCGAGTCGTTTTACGACGTTCGTTCGGTGGTGGATAACCGCCTGCAGCACCAAAGCGGGAAACAACAACTCGGCGGTGACGATATCGACCCCCTGGCCGAGGCGAAGCTGCTGCAGGAGCGTTTGCGCCTGACCAAGGAGCAGGCCGACGCCCAGGCGATGCGAAACGAGGTCAAGCGCCGCAACTTGGTGCCGGCCGAATTCATGACGTTTGCCATCAGCCGCCTGGTCAACTTGATCGGGTCGACCCTCGACACCGTGCATACCAAGGTCAAGCGCAAGCACCCCGACATCGAGCCTCGCCATCTGGAAGCGGTACAGCGCGAGGTGGCCGTTACGCGTAACGAAGCGGCAAGCCTCGATCAGCGATTACCGGAGATTCTTGATGAGTTCCTTTCAGCCATGGATGACGAATCTGGCTAACGCGGTTCGCGTAGGCCTGTCGGCGTTGTTCAAAGAGCCGCCGATGACAGTTGTCGAATGGGCGGACAAGCATTTTTACCTGTCGTCGGAGTCTTCCTATCAGGAAGGTCGATGGACAACCGCACCGTTTCAGGTGGCCATCCTCAATGCGATGGGCAATGACCTGATCCGCGAAGTCAACTTCGTCAAGTCGGCGCGCCTTGGCTACACCAAGATGCTGATGGCGTTCATCGGCTACCTGATCCAGCACAAGAAACGCAATGTGCTGATGTACTGCCCGACCGAGGGGGACGCCGAGGGCGTCATGAAGCGGCACATTGAGGGCATGATTCGTGATGTGCCGGTGGTGCTCGAACTGGCGCCCTGGTACGGCATGAAGCACCGCGACAACACCCTGGAGGCCAAGTGTTTTGCCAACCGCAAAATGCTGTGGTGCCTGGGTGGCAAGGCGGCCCGCAACTACCGGGAGAAAAGCCCGGACACCGTCATTTACGACGAACTGTCAAAATTTGACGAGGATATCGAAGGCGAGGGCGCCCCGACCTTCCTGGGGGACAAGCGCCTGGAAGGGGCCACTTTCAAGAAATCGATACGCGGTTCGACGCCGACCGAGGCCGAGAAATGCCAGATTACCCGCGCCGCCATCGAGTCGTCCCACGACCTGCGGTTCAACATCAAGGCGCCTTGCTGCGGCACCGAACTGGTATTGCAGTGGGGTGGCAAGGACGAGCCGTCGGGTATCAAGTGGCGAGTCAATGACCGCCAAGAAGTCGAGGCGGCATGGTATCTGTGCCCGCATTGCCAGGGTGGCACTTTCGAGTATCACGAAATGGTCACGGCGGCCGCCGAGTCGGGCTGCTGGGTGTGCGAGCGTTCGGGTATCTGGACCCGCGACAGCATGGAGTGGTTCGACGCCTCGGGGGAGCCGACCGTAACGCCGCGTTCGGTGACTTTCAGCGTCTGGACGGGCTATTCAACCTTCACCACTTGGGTGGATATCGCCACCGACTTTGTGAAGGTCGGCAAGGACCGAGGCAAGCTGAAAACCTTCGTCAATACCACCCTAGGGGAGGTGTGGGAGGAAGACCAGGGCGAAAAACTCGACTGGGAGCAGCTGCGCGACCGCCGCGAGGTGTTCGGCGAAGTGCCCGCCAGGGCGGTGGCATTGTTCGGTGGTATCGACACCCAAGACGACCGCTACGAGGGCCGGGTTTGGGCTTACGGCCCGGGCGAGGAAGCGTGGTTGGTGCACCGGTTTATTCTCACTGGCGACCCGGCCAGCATTGAACTGCGGCGCAAAGTGGGGCGTGAGATTCACCGTCATTTCAAGCGCGCTGACGGCACGGTCATGCGCGTGGAACGCTGGTGTTGGGACTCGGGCGGCCACTACTCCGACGAAGTGCGCGCGGAGAGCCGCAAGCATGGCGTCCAGTGGGTGATCCCGATTTTCGGGGCCAGCACCTACGGCAAGCCCATTGCCAACTTCCCGCGCAAGAAAGACAAGCGCAGCAAGGTCTACCTGACCGAGGTCGGCACGGACAACGCCAAGGAGCTGATTTACAGCCGCTTGAAGCTGCAGCCGGACGGGCTGCGCCCGGTGCCTGGTTGCATCCACCTGCCAGCCGACGAGCTGATTTGTGACGAAAACGAGCTGCAACAACTGACCAGCGAGCGCAAGAAATGGGCGGTAATCAAGGGCCGGCGCGTCATGCGCTGGGATGCCGGCGGCCGCCGTAACGAAGCGCTCGATTGCGCCGTGTATGCCCTGGCCGCGCTGCGTATCAGTCAGCAGCGGTTCGGCCTGGACCTCGATCTGTTGGCCAGCCAGAACCCCGACACCGGGGTATGGGAAGTCGAAGACGACGAAGACGACGCGCCCCAGCCGGAGGCGCAGCCGTCACCGGCTGAGTTGCCGGCACCGGCGCCTGCGTCTGAGCCGGAATCCCAACCCCAACCCGCCAGCGGCGATTGGATCAATACAGGAGGCAGCGGATGGCTGTAACAACTGCGCAGGACATGGTCGATATTTACCTGCAGGCCGAGCGCGACCTGCTGGAGGGTGGTAAAGACGTACAGATCAACGGCCGACGCATGACGATGGCGGAGCTTCCGCAGATTCGCGCAGGCCGACTGGAGTGGGAGCGCCGGGTATCGGCCGAGGCCCGCAAGGGCCGTTCGGGGCATTCCCTGGCGGTGTTCGGATGATCGGGGAGCTGCTGGACCGGGCCATTGCGCCCTGGGCGCCCAAGAAGGCCTTGGAGCGCATGCACGCCCGTAGCGTGATCATGGCCTACGAGGCCGCCAAGCCCTCCCGGATCCATAAGGCGATACGCGAGACCCGCAGCGCTGACGCGGCTCTGCAGCCGGCGCTGCAATCCATGCGTGAGCAAATCCGCGCCTTGGAAGAAAACCATGACCTTGTCACTGGCGTATTTGATCGTCTTGATGAGCGGGTGGTGGGTGGCCCCGGTATCGCTGTGGAGCCTATCCCATTGCGTTATGACGGTACGGTGCACACTGCGTTTGCTGCAGCGATCAAGGCGGCTTGGGCGGAATGGTCGCTCAAGCCCGAGGCTTCCGGCGAGCTGACCCGGCCGCAGGTTGAGCGCCTGGTGTGCCGCACCTGGTTGCGTGACGGTGAGGCCCTGGCGCAGATGCTGCAGGGCAGCGTGCCCGGCTATGAGCATCTGACCAGCGTACCCTTTGCCCTGGAGTTGCTGGAGCCGGATTACCTGCCAATCGGTTACAACGATTTTGGCAATGGCATTGTCCAGGGCGTTGAGCGCAATGCGTGGCGTCGGGTGAAGGCCTATCACCTGCTCAAGCAGCACCCCGGCAGTCTGGGGGCGCTGAACTTTGCACAAAGCACCAAGCGCGTGCCGGCCGAGCAGATGATTCACATTGCCCACCGCAAGCGCATTGGACAAAACCGGGGCGTTCCGCTGCTGCATTCGGTCCTGATCCGCTTGGCGGATATCAAGGATTACGAGGAAAGCGAACGGGTGGCCGCGCGGATCAGTGCCGCGCTGGTCATGTACGTCAAGAAGGGCACCCCCGATGACTACATCTTGCCCGGTAAGGGGCAGGAGCAAGCGCAGCGGTCGTTCAACTTCGCGCCGGGCATGGTGTTCGACAACCTGTTGCCCGGCGAGGAAGTGGGCACGATTGAGAGCAACCGCCCTAACCCGTTCCTTGAAGGGTTCCGCAATGGCCAGCTCAAAGCCATTGCCGCCGGTGCGCGCAGCACCTATTCGAGCGTGGCCCGCAGCTACGACGGCACTTATTCGGCGCAACGCCAAGAGCTGGTCGAGGGCCAGCTGGGCTACGACCTGCTGCAGCACGAATTCATCGACTACTGGTGCCGGCCGGTTTACCGCGCCTGGCTGCGAATGGCGGTCATGGGTGGTCACCTCAAACTGCCACCAGAGGTTAACCCCCTGACGCTCTACGGCGCGTTTTATCAGGGGCCTGTCATGCCCTGGATCAATCCAGTGCATGAGGCGACCGCGTGGGAACTTCTGGTCAAAGCCGGCTTTGCCGACGAGGCCGAGGTGGCGCGCTCGCGTCAACGCAATCCCTCGGAACTCAAGGCATCCCGCACGGCGGAAATCCAGCAGAACCGGGAGGCCGGGCTGGTTTTCAGCTCGGATTACTACCACCAGACCTACGGGGTAAAGCAAGGAAATGAACCAACCGATGGCAACAACGAGCCCGCCGATGTGGATGGCTCCACAAGGGTCGACGGGGCCGGCAACCAATCCGGCGAGTAGCTGGTACAGCATGCGCGCCGGCGTTCAAGTCGGCAGCGTGGAGCTGGACCTGTTCGGCGAAATCGGCGCCGAGGGCATCACCGCGCAGCAGTTCGCCAACGATCTGCGCGCGCTCGGTGACGTGTCACAGATCAATCTGCGCATCAATTGTCCCGGCGGCGCGGTGTTCGAAGGGATGGCCATCTACAACCTGCTCAAGCACCACAAGGCCCGCAAAGTCGGCGCCGTCGTGGCGCTGGCGGCGAGCATGGGCAGCGTGGTGTTGATGGCGTGCGACGAGGTCCGCATTCCGGCCAACGCCATGATCATGATTCACAAGCCATGGGGCATTCAGGGTGGCAACGCCGAGGCCATGCGCAGCTATGCCGACCAGCTGGATATGTTCGGGGCCAGCATGACAGCCGCCTACACCGAGAAGACCGGCAAGACCGCCGAGGAAATCGACGGGCTGCTGAGCGCTGAAACCTGGATGACCGGCACCCAGGCTGTCGCCCTGGGCTTTGCCGACGTACTGCTCGAGCCGGTCGAGGCGTTCGGCAAAATCACTTCCAACCGTTATAAGGATTTCATCAACATGCCCACTGCAGCCCAACAGTTCTTCGCTCCCCAGGGTTCGACCACCGTCGTTCCTCCCGCGACTCCCCCGGCCGCCCCGCCACAAAACCCTGTCGAAACCGTCGAGCAAATCCAGGCGCGGGTGCTGGCCGCCGACGCCACGCGCCGTACCAGTATCACCGCCGCGTTCGCCCCGTTTGCTGCGCATGCTGCGCTGCGCGATACCTGCCTGAACGACACCAACTGCACCGTCGAGCAGGCCAACGCCAAGCTGCTGGCCGCCATCGGCCAGGCGACCACCCCGACCGGCTCGCTCGGCCACCCTGGTCATGTCTCCAACGGCAACCTGGTGGGCGACTCGGTGCGCGCTTCGCTGTACGCCCGGATCGGCCTCGGTGAGTTGCAACCGGACAACCGCTACAACCACATGAACCTGCGTGAGCTGGCCCGTGCTTCGCTGGATGGTCGCGGCATCAACGTGTCGAGCCAGAACATCGTCAACATGGTCGGCATGGCCTTCACTCACACTTCCAGCGACTTCGGCCGCATCCTGATGGATGCTGCTTACAAGTCGCTGCTGACGGGGTGGGAGGAAGCAGAAGAAACCTATCACCTGTGGACCAAGAAGGGCCGTCTCGGTGACTTCAAGGTTTCCAACCGTGTAGGCCTGGGTCAGTTCTCGTCGCTGCGTGAGGTGAAGCCGGGGGCGGAGTACAAGCACATCACCCTGGGCGATACCGGGGAGACTATCCAACTGGCCACCTACGGCGAGATTTTCAGCATCAACCGCCAGGCCATCATCAACGACGACCTCGACGCGCTGACGCGCATTCCTGCCCTGATGGGGCAGGCGGCGCGGGCGACAATTGGTGACCTGGTGTATGCCCTTCTGATCGACAGCCCGAAGATGAGTGACGGGAAACCGCTGTTCGACGCGTCCCGTAACAACCTGTTCGGCGCTGGCTCCAAGCTGTCGCTGGAGGCCCTGAGCGCTGCCAAGACCGCCATGCGCCTGCAGCAGGCCGTCGTGGCCAAGGGCGCCAAGGCTCGTCCGCTGAACATCCAGCCGGCCTATGTGATTACCCCGGTGGCGCTGGAAGACAAGGCCAAGCAAATCATCAACTCGGCATCGGCACCGGGCACTGACAGCAACGCCGGAATCGATAACCCGATTCGCGGTTTCGCCAAGGTGATCGGTGAACCGCGCCTGGACGCGGCATCCGCCAGTGCTTACTACATGGCCGCCAAGCAAGGTTCGGACACTATCGAAGTGGCCTACCTGGACGGCATCGAGCAGCCGTATTTCGAGACGCACGAAGGCTTCACCAGCGATGGCATGGCCACCAAGGTGCGAATCGACGCCGGCGTTTCGGCGCTCGATGCCCGTGGCCTGAACAAGTCGACCGGCGCGAACTGACCGCCCCGGCGTTACCCATAACACCCCGCGCTTGCGGGGTTTGTTGTTTCTGGAGCATGAGAAACCATGAGTACCAACTATGTGAGCAATGGCCGGACCGTGACCCTGCCCGCACCAACCGGCGGGTCGACTGCCGGTATCCCCCAGGTGATTGGTGACCTGGCGGTGATGCCGCTACAAAGCGGGTCTAAAGGCGCAATCATCACTTACCAGACCGAGGGCGAATGGGATGCGCCGGCCGCCGCCGGCATGCTGGTTGGCAGCAAGGTCAATGTTCTGGATGGCCAGCTGGTGCCACCGGAAACCGCGGAATCCAAGCCGTTCGGCAAGCTGACCAGCAATGTGGTCAACGGCTTCGCCTCTGTGCTGATCGTGCAGTGATGGACCGCACGAGCATGCGCGAGCGGATGGCAGCGCGCACCGTCCGGGCGCTTGTCCGTGTGGGTGACCGCGCAACGCTGGAGGACGGCACCGAGGTGTTGGGCCTTTTCGATAACCCGTCCCTCGATCCCCAGTTGGGCAGCAAGCGTGCGGCCAAAGGCATCGACGCGGCTGAGCTGGACGAGCCACGGTTTACGGTGCTGTCGGCTGACGCCGAGCGTCTGCCCAGGGGCGCCGCCCTGACCATCGAACTGCCGTCCCATGAGGGCGGTGGTCCATATACCGTGGTACGGCCAGAAGCTACCGGCGACGGCATGGTTGCCCTGGTGCTGGAGGTGAAGCATGCAAGAACCGCCGATATCTTCTGATGAGCCGCCGGTTATCCCCAGCGAGTTAAAGCAGTTGCATGACGCGATGACCGCGACCCTGCAGGCGGAGCTGCCTCAGTTCCAGCTGGTCGAGGCTTACCCAAAGCTGATCAAAGAGGGCATGAAGCTGCCGGCGTTGCTGTACGCGGCAACCAATTTTGCCCCCGGCAATGATCCAGGTGACGGGCGCCTGTGCCTCACAGTGACGTTTGAGGCGCTGGTGTTGCTGGAGTCCAGCCGCGCCCTGGCGCCGCTGCAGGCGGCCATTCTGGCCAGCAAGCTGATGAAGGTGCTGCAGCTGCAGTATTGGGCGGTCGACTTTGTCGGCCCGACTGAGAACGTGCAGGCCATGCCGGCGGAGTTTGTGCCCGAGCTGGCCCGCTGCGTCGGCTGGGCGGTGCAATGGCAGCAGGACGTTTACCTGGGCGAAACCGAGTGGCCCTGGGAGAACGAGGCGCCGGGCTCGCTGGTATTCGCCATCGACCCGGACAGCGGTCCAGGCAATGAGGGAAGTTATCAGTCACCGGAGGCCATGGCATGAGTTACCCGCTCGCGCAGATGGACCGCATGATGGCCGGCCTGGTGATCCCTTGTTACGTCGTGGGGGTGGACCTGGCGGCCGCCAGGGTGCGGGTGTCCGATGGTGGCGACTGGACCAGCGCCTGGGTGCGCTGGCACTCCGTTGCCGCCGGCAAGGCCCGCCACTGGCGTGCGCCGAGCATGGGTGAGCAGGGAGTACTGGTGAGCCCGAGCGGCGAGCCGGCGCAAGGGACGTTCGTTCCTGGCCTGTACGGCAACGCCGGCGCACCGCCGGACAACCGCGACCATGTCGAGGTGTGGCGGTTCGATGATGGCGGCTCCCTGGTCTACGACTGGGCGGCCAAGAGCTACACCATCAAGCTGCCAACCGGCACGGTCAACATCGAGGTCGGCAGCAGCAAGGCGATGGTTACCGACGACGCGATCACCGCCAAGTCCATCGCGATCAGCGCCGAGGCCGAGAGCATCACGGCTAAGGCAACCCTGATCACCTTGCAGGGCGCCGTGCAGATCGACGGGCCGTTACGCGTAACGGGCGACATTCTCGGCCTCGGGAAAATCATCGACACCGCCGGCAACACAGCCAACCACAAACACTGACAGCCCGCTCTCGCGGGCTTTGTCTTTTCTGGAGCATCACTTATGGCAGTCAAGAAAACCGCCGCGACTGACGCGGCTGCGAATGCGGACGAATCCGCAGTTGTACCTGGTGCCGACGGCACTGACACCGCCCTTGCGGCCGCTACGCCGGCCGGTGTGACCTTCACCGATAGCGCCTTCACCTCGCGCTCGTTGTTCCTGCAGGCCGGTGACGACCTGCGCGAGTTCAAGGTGCTGGCTGGCCGCGTGACTGTTCAGGCCGACGACGCCGAGGCGCTGGCGTTCCTGGGTGGCCACGCCGACCTGCAGCGCCTGGACGGCTAACCATGATTGGCCTGGATCGGCGAACCGGCCAGCCACTTTCGGGCCTCGATCACCTGAAACAGTCGATTGAGGACATTCTGACGACCCCCGTGGGCAGTCGGCGCATGCGGCCGGAGTACGGCAGCCACCTGCGCCGCTTTGTCGACCTGCCGGTTAACGAGGGCTGGAAAAGTGCCGTGCAGGCCGAGGTGGCCCGTGCCCTAGGCCGCTGGGAGCCGCGTTTACGGCTGGAGCGGGTGAAGGTGGTTTCCGTGCTCGATGGCCAGATCGGCCTGCAGCTGATGGGCCAGTACCTGGGCAACGCGGTTGTCTTGGAGGTGACTGCATGATTGATCTTTCTTTGCTCCCGCCGCCCGACGTGGTGGAAACCCTTGAGTTTGAAACGCTGTATCAGGAAGTGCTGGGTATCTTCCGCAGTCACATGGACGACCAGTGGACGGCGCTGTTGGAGTCCGACCCAGTCGTCAAGTTGATGGAGGTCATGGCCTATCGTGAGCTGCTGATGCGCGCGCGGGTCAACGCGGCGGCCAAGGCCAGCTTGCTGGCTTATGCCAAGCGCGGCGACCTGGACAACCGCGCCGCCGATTACGGTGTGAAGCGGCTGACCATTCGAGCGGCCGATCCTGACGCGGTGCCGCCTGTTGAGGCGGTGATGGAAGACGACGAGGCGCTGCGCTATCGCACGCGGCTGTCGCTTGAGGCGCTGTCCGTTGCCGGCAGTCGCGGCGCGTATGAGTACCACGGCCTGACTGCCTCGGCCGAGCTGACCAATGTGTCGGTCGATTCGCCCCGGTTTTCCGGGGTCGCGCTCGACGCCGCGGTTAAGGCACAGCTGCCGGCCGGGGCCATTGTGGTGGTCTGCGACTACGACGCCGGCTTGGTCAATCCGCTGCCCGGCGACGTATCGCTGGCCATCCTGCCGAGGCTGGACAGCACCACGCTGCCGGCGGAGCTGGTGGCCACGGTGCAGGCGGCGCTGTCGGCCGAGAGCGTGCGACCGGTCACTGATCGTCCGCGCGTCCAGGTGGGCGCCCCGAGCGACTTCCAGGTGCAGGCGGTCCTGCACGTTGAGGCAGGGCCAGACCCGGCGGTCGTCAAGGCGTCCGCCCGGAAAGGCCTGGATGCGGCCATTGCCGAAGCGCGGCGCCTGGAGGGGCAGTTGCCGCTGTCAGCGATCTACGCGGCGTTACACGTAACGGGCATTAGCCAGGTCGACCTGGTGCACCCGACCGAAGGCGTCGTGTGTGACAAGCGGCATTACCCCAACTGCACATCAATCGCGCTGACTACCCAGGTGGCGACATGAGTCTGCTACCGCATAACGCCACGCTGCTGGAGCGCGCACTGGAGCAGGCCAGCGAGCAGGGCATAGACCCGGAAATCATTCGGGGGGTTGCCGACTCGACGCGCTGCCCGCCGGACTTCCTGCCATGGCTCGGCTGGGCCTGGAAGGTCGAGGGCTGGGAGGCGGCCAACACCAACGCCCAGCGCCGCGAGCTGGTCCGCGAGGCGATCCCGGTTCATAAGACCAAGGGCACCGTCGGCGCGATCCGGCGGGTGCTCAAGGCGGTGCGGGTCAACGCGGATTTCAAGGAGTGGCACCAAATCCCGAACGCGGCGCCGTACACGTTCCAGGTCACAGCCTGGGCGAACGAGAACCGCGAGGGGGAGGGCTCAATTATCTCGCCGCAATTGGGCGAGCGCTTGCGCGCCTTGGTCGACGCGGCAAAGAACGAGCGCAGCCACTACGAGTTTCGCCTGGGAGCGCGCTTCGACGGCGGCCTGCTGTTTGCCAACGCCGCCCGAGGTCGCGGTCTGCACCGCCTGAGCATGAATGCCCAGGCGGTGCAGATCGATGTGGCGGTGCAGGGCCTGCAGTTCGCCAATGCCACCCGGTCGTTCGGCGTTTCTCGGCGGTCTGTCGAGGCCCTGGGCGTTCCGATCAACGCTGAATCCGGCTTTGTGGTCGCCAGTGCGACCCGCGCCCTAATCGTCATGCGCAGCACGATGGAGGCTGTTCTATGAGTACCCCGTTACAACCTGTGTTCACCAAGGCGGGGCTGGCGGCAATCCTGCGCGCCGATAACACCGGCATCGCGGCGCAGATCACCCATATTGCCCTGGGCACCTCGGGCTACACGCCGTCGGCCGACCAGAAAAGCCTGGTTGCGCAAACGGCCAAGTACCCGATTGCCGGCGGCGAGCGCCTGAGCAGCACCTTGCTGCACCTGACCGCCCTGGCCGATGGTGACAGCGCCTTTTGGGTGCGGGAAATCGGCTTTCTGCTGAGCGACGGCACCCTGCTGGCGGTGTGGTCCGATCCCTCGCAGCCGCTGACCTATAAGTCGGCGGACACCGACTTACTGCTGGCCTACGACCTGTCGCTGTCAGCGTTGCCGGCGGACAGCGTGACGATTGTCAGCAATGAAGCCGGGCTAAGCCTGAGCCTGGCCGGGCCGTTGGCGGCGCAAGCGCAGGCGTTGATTGCTGAGCAGTTGCGCGGCCTGCAGCAGCAGGACCAGCTCGACCAGCAAAGTCAATGGCAGCGCGTGGCAGGCGAGCAGATATCCCGCTTGCTGTCGCGTATGTCGGAGGTGGAGCGGCGCCAGGATGCTGACCGCGAAAACCTGTCCAGCGCAGTCGTCGGCAACGCCGCCGCCGTAGTGGCCGATCAACTGCTCGGCCTGCAGCGTCAGGAGCAGTTGGACGCCTTGGCCGATGCTTCGCGCCGATCTGGCGTGGTGCTCGACAACCATACACAGCGCCTGCAGGCCGCAGAGCTGCGCCAAGACATCGACCGGGAAAACCTGTTGAGCGTCTCAGTTAGCAACGCAGCGGCGGTTATTGCGCTGCAAACCCTTGTAAGCAAAAACACCTTTGGAGCATAAGACGTATGAGTCTCGAAACTGATGTGGCCAACCTGGTTACAAAAACCACCGCGCTGATTGACTATTTCGGCAGCAAGAAATCGGGTATTGAGGCGGCGGTCGCTGCTGCTATTGCGGCTATCCCGTCGGCTAACCGGACATGGTACGTCAACCAGTTGACCGGCCTGGACACCAACGACGGCAACACCGCCGACAAGCCGTTCAAGACCATCGAAAAAGCCCTGTCGAGCACCCCGGTTGGCGGGCTTTGCACCGCACTTCTGCAGGCCGACTATGTGATGTCGGGCACCATCAACATTCAAGGTCGCGTGCTGTTCCTGCAGAGCGACGTAACTGACACCATGCGCAAACTCACCTCGGGTTATGCGTTGTCGCCGACCGGCTTGAGCAACCTGTTGCATAGCTTCTCGGGCTGGGGTGGCTCCACAGTGCTGCTGCGGGATATTGAAGTTGTGCTCCCTTCGGCTACGGGCTTAAACCCTGCGCCGGCCGGCACCAACAACAGCTTTTTCCGCACCCTGGACTTGGGAGCGTCCCCGATCTTCCCTGTCAAAATGTCCAACTGCAAAGTTACCGACACTGCCGGTGCTACGGCTTACATGGCAGCCGCGACATATACCGCAATCATGTTTGAGGTCTACCTGACCACCTTCCCATCCGGTATGGCTGGCCGTTACTTCGTTGGTGTGGCAGCGGGGACCGCTGCCAACACTGTGGCCAACGTAATGACCAACCTTTCCACTCTGTAAGGATTCGCCATGCAAACCAGTAATCTCAATGTCACTTTCAACGGCGAGCTGTTGGCCGGCTTCGACTATGACCGCCTTCCACTGGGGGCGGCGCTTATCGCTGCCGCCCAGCAGATTGACCAAGCTGCCGACTCGGCCCGTCGTGCGGTGCTGGGTGATTCCCTGCGCGCGTTGGAGTATCAGGTGGCCGCTCAAGAGGCCGAGGCATTCGCTGCTGCAGGTTATGCCGGTGAGGTGCCGCCGACTGTGCAGGCTTGGATGGATGCTGCCCATCTGGATGCTCAGGCCGCGACCGAGAGCATTTTGGTCGAGGCCAAGGCTTGGAAGGGGGCGCTGTACAAGATTCGCGCGGCTCGTCTCAAGGGCAAGCAGGATGCCCTCAGTGCGGCCAGCCATGATGCTGCTTGGGCGATTGCCGAAGAAGCGATTGCCGCCATCCATGCCAGTGTTCAGGGCGTCGGCAACGCCGCTTGATCTGATCGTCACCCCGTAAACCCCAAGGGCCGCTAAGCGGCTTTTTTTGTGCCTGGAGGGCACGCATGAACCGAACCCACCTCGAGCACATCCTGGCGGCGTTGTTGATCATGGGCGCCCTGTGGGGCGTCTTGGCCTGGCTTGGCGTCCCCGCTGGCCACTGGGCCGGCGCCGCTGCCGGCATCTTCTTTTTCGCCGGCCGCGAGTACACCCAGGGCGAGCGCAACCTGGCGCACATCGAGTCGGTGCACTTGGCCAATCTGCGCTGGTATGACGGCCTGCGCATCTGGCGCTGGACCGTAGACGGTCGCCTCGACTTCTTCTGTCCCCTGGTGGCCTGCCTGACCGTGGCGCTGCTGGTCCAGGCGCTGCAAGTCCTGCAGCACTGACTGATTTCCTTTCTTCCACCCTTGGGCCGCGTATGACGCGGCCCTGTGCTTTCTGGAGTCTCAAATGGCTGGATTCTTTCACGGCGTTACCGTAACGAACGTCGACAGCGGTGCGCGCAACGTCTCGCTGCCGTCTTCCTCAATCATCGGCCTGGTCGACACCTTCACCGAAGGCGCCGACGCCACGGCCAAGGCGGGCGACCTGGTGCTGATCACCAACGAGCACGAAGCCGTCGCCGCGTTCGGTGCTGCCTCGGCTATCACCAAAGCCTGTCGGGCGATCTATGCCCGCTCCAAGGCGGTGATCGTTGCCACCGGCGTGGCCAAGGTGGTCGACCCGGCGGCGCAAACTTCCGGGATCATTGGTGGCGTGCAGGCCAGCGGCAAGCGTACCGGCCTGCAGGCGCTGCTCGATGGCAAGAGCCGTTTCAACGCGCAGCCGCGCTTGATCATCGCGCCCAAGCACAGCGCGACCCAGGCGGTGGCCACCGCCATGCAGTCGATTGCGGAAAAGCTGCGCGCGCTCGCGATCATCGACGGCCCCGGCACCACTGACGAGGCGGCCACCACCTACCGCAAGCTGTTCGGCAGCAGGCGCATGTACATGGTCGATCCTGGTGTGCAGTACTGGGACACCACTTCCGGCGAGTCTGGTGCGATGGTAGACGCGCCGGCCTCGGCCTGGGCGGCAGGCCTATTTGCCTATACCGATAGCGAATACGGCTTCTGGTCGTCGCCGTCGAACAAGGAATTCGTCGGCCTCACCGGCACCACCCGCGCGATCGAGTACCTGGACGGCGACGAGACGTGCCGTGCCAACCTGCTCAACAACGCCGATATCGCGACCATCATCCGCGACGACGGTTTCCGCCTGTGGGGCAACCGGACCCTGTCGAGCGATCCGAAGTGGGCCTTTGTCACCCGCGTGCGGACCATGGACATGGTCATGGACGCGATCCTGTACGGCCACAAGTGGGCGGTCGACCGTGGCATTACCTCGACCTACATCCGCGACGTAACCGAGGGCCTACAGGCCTTCATGCGCGACCTGAAAGCCCAGGGCGCAATCATCAACTTCGAGGTCTACGCCGACCCGGTGCTCAACTCGGCCAGCCAGCTGGAGCAGGGCAAGGTGTACTGGAACATCCGTTTCACCGACGTTCCGCCGGCCGAAAACCCGAATTTCCGTATCGAAGTCACCAATCAATGGCTGACCGAAGTCCTCGATCAAGTCGCGTAAGGAGCGCATCACATGGCAATGATTCCCGAAACCCTGGCCAACCTGAACCTGTTCGTGGACGGCTTCAGCTTCCAGGGTGATGTACCCAGTCTGACCTTGCCCAAGCTCACCCTCAAAACCGAGGAACACCGCGCCGGCGGCATGGACATGGCAATCGAGCTGGACATGGGCATGGAGAAGATGGAATCCAACTTCACCACCACCGGCGTGCGCAAAGAGTCGCTGAAGTTCTTCGGCCTGGCCGACGGTAACGCCTTCAACGGCACGTTCCGAGGCTCCTACAAGGGCCAGAAAGGCGAAACCAAGGCGGTGATCGTCACCCTGCGCGGCACCCTGAAAGAGGTCGACTTTGGTGACTGGAAGGCCGGCGACAAGGCCGATCTCAAGCACGGTATTGCTGCGACTTACTACAAGCTGGAAGTCGGCGGCGAAACCATCTACGAGATTGATCCGATCGGCATGAAGCGCGTCATCAATGGCGTCGATCAATTGGCCAGTCAGCGCCGCGACCTCGGCCTGTAACACCCGCAACCTTTTCGCATTCCTTTCCGATTCAAGGACACCGAGTCATGAGCAAGCCTGCACCGAAGTACCTCAAGCTGACCGCTGAAAACGTCACCATCACCCTGACCAAGCCAACCGAGATGAATGGCATCAAGGTGGACACCATCACCCTGCGCGCGCCGACCGTGCGCGATATGCGCATGTCCAGCAAGACCTCGGATGGCGACGACGAACAACGCGAGCTGAACCTGTTCGCCTCCCTGGCCGAGGTCGGCGTTAAGGACCTGGAGGGCTTGACCTACAAGGATTACAACCGCGTCTCGACCGGGTACACCTTTCTGGTGCGAGAGGACGAACTGTAATCCCGAGAGCGTGAAGGCGGCCGCCAAGCAGCTGGCCGCCGAGCTGAATTTCTCGGCCGAGGAAATCATGACCATGGCTTATTCGGATGTGGTGTGGTGGCTCTCGGACTGAGCCGGCGAGGGGGGTAAGCAATGGCGTTAAAGCCTTTGATGCTGGTCATCGGGGGTGCCGTCGCTTCAACGGTCGGCACCGCCTTTAAGACGGTAGAAAGCGGCATCCAGAAGCTGGAAGCCAAGGGCAACAAGGCCAAGGTGCTGAAAAGCACCATTGGCGAAACCATCAAGCTGCGCGAGGAATGGAAGCGCGCCCACGACAGTGGCGCTGCCGGCGCCGACAAGCTGCAGCGCAAGCTGAACAGCAACCTAGAGGCGCTGCGTAGTCAGGGCGTCGAGGTCGGGCGCCTGAGCCGCGAATATCAGCGCCTAGGCCGCGAGGCGCGCGCCGCCGATCTGCAGTTTAAGGGTCACCAGCAGC
The DNA here is from genome assembly GCF_043103905.1 of Pseudomonas sp. yb_2. NCBI lineage: Bacteria > Pseudomonadati > Pseudomonadota > Gammaproteobacteria > Pseudomonadales > Pseudomonadaceae > Pseudomonas > Pseudomonas sp. yb_2. The sequence continues at coordinate 87,945 of NZ_JBICKH010000015.1, forward strand.
TGCAGGCCGGCAAGGATTCGCTCAAGTCGAACATTGGCCAGACGGTGGCGGCTACGGCTGCTGTCGCTGCGCCGACGATGATCAGCGCGAATTACCAAGCGATCATCCGCGACATTGCGATCAAGGCTGACATTGTCAATAAGCCCCGAGAGCAGCAGCTAAACCGGACGGTCATCGACACGGCCGCCGATACCGGGATGGCGCGGAACGATGTGGCCGCCCTGGTTAACCAGCTGGTCGGCGCGGGCATGGAGCTGGACAAGGCGCTTGCCTATGCGCCGGTGGCGGCCAAGTTCGCTGTTGGTCAAGGCGCTTCGGGCGTCGACACGGCGTCAATGATCCAGGCGCTTGAGCAAAACGCCAAGATCAGCGATCCGAAGGTCATGCAGCAGGCGCTGGAGGCTATCGCCTACCAGGGCCAGGCGGGTAGCTTCGAGGCCAGCGACATGGCCAAGTGGTTCCCGCAGCTGCTGGCCGGCATGGAGAAGAACGGCATCACCGGGCTGGATGCGGTGACTTCGCTGGGCTCCATGCTGCAGGTGCAGATGAAGACCGCCGGCGGTTCGGATGAGGCTGCAAACAACCTCAAGAACTGGATGGAGAAGATCGGCTCCAGCGATGTGGTCAAGGCCTACAAAGACGCCGGCATTGATTACCAGGCCTCAATGAATACTGGCCTGCAGAAGGGCATGAACGTTATTGAGGCGTCCATGGCCCTGGCCATGAGATACGTCGAGAAAACGGACCCGGAGAAGGCCAAGAAGATCGAGGCGGCTAAGGCCAACATCGACAAAGAAGCCGACCCGGAGAAGGCCAGGGCGGCACTGGAAGCCCTGGAAAAGACCCTGCGCACCGGCGATATCTTCGCTGACATGCAGGTCAAGGCGGCGCTGACTGCCTACGGACAGAACCGGGGGTTGTATGAGGAGCTGAAGGCCAATTCCGCCAACGCGCAGAAGGTCGGTGGCATCCTCGACAAGAACCTGGCCGAGCGCCGCGAAACCTCGGCCCAGCAATGGGCGGAGACGGTCCAGGCCGCTGACGACGCCATGCGCAGCATTGGCGATGCCATCCGCCCGGCCACCGACATGGCGGCCAAAGGGCTGACGGCGGTCGCCCGTGGCATCACCTCCCTGTCGGACGCTTTCCCGTCGGTCGTCACTGGGATTGCTGGCACCGTGGCCGCCATCCTGGCGCTGCGGACTGCGGCCAGTGCGTTCAAGATCGGCAAGGGTGTGCTCAATATCGCGCGCGGTCGTGGCCTGGAGCGTTTCGCTGGCCGTCCTGGTCGTGCTGAGCGGGCGCCTATCGAACTGCCCAAGACGGGCAACAAGGTGCTCGACACCGGGCTGGGTGTACTGGGCAAGGTATTTGGCGCTACTGCCAGCAATGACCCGGCCCCAGGCGTCGACAGCGAGCCGCAGCGCGTATTTGTGGTTAATGCTGACGCTATCGGCCGCCTGGGTGGTAGCGCGGCTGGTTCGGCCTCTGTAGAGGCCGGTAGTCGTCGTGCGCGTCGCCGTCGTCGGCGCCGAGCTGGCGTTTCGGCCGACACGGGGCGCGCGCCTGTTACGCCGGCGGCCAAAGCGCCTTTGCCGGCCGTGGGTGCCAAAGCGCTCACTGGTGTGGCTGGGCTGGCCGGCGAGGCGAACAACCTGGGCCGTATGGTGCGCAGTGTGCGCGGCATCACCAAGGCCGCAGGCAAGCTGCCTGGTGGCAAGCTGATCGATGCGGTGCCGGGCGTGCTCGATGTGGCGCTAAATGCCGAGACCCAAGACGAGAAGGCCGAGGGTTACGGCGGTGTGGCGGGCGGTATGGCAGGAGCGGCTGCAGGAGCGGCTGCAGGCGCGGCGATTGGCTCGATTGTTCCGGTCATTGGTACCGCCGTCGGTGGTGTTGTCGGTGCGGCCTTGGGTGGCTTGGGTGGCGAGTCCGTTGGTGCCTGGCTGGGCAGGACCTGGTTTGGCAGCCAGCAGCCCGAGGACGAGGATAAGACAGCGCCGGAAAAGCCGGCGGCGGGAGCGGCGTTACGCGTAACGGCGGCGCCTGAGCAGGAGGATAAACCGGCGGCCAAGGCTGAACCGGTGGCGTCGGCTCCTGCTGTGGGTGACACGGTCCGCAACGCGGCGTCCTCGGCGCCGGTCGAGCCGCAACCGAAAATGCCAGCTGCAGGGGATGCGTTACGCGTAACGGTTGCGCCTGTGCAGGAAGGCAGGCCGACGGCCAAGGCTGAGCCGGTGGCGTCTGTGCCGGCTGTGGGTGACACGGTCCGCAACGCAGCGCCCTCGGCGCTGGTCGAACCGCAGCCGAAAATGCCGGCTGCAGGGGATGCGTTACGCGTAACGGTTGCGCCTGTGCAGGAAGGCAGGCCGACGGCTAAGGCTGAGCCGGTGGCGTCTGTGCCGGCTGTGGGTAACACGGTGCGCAACGTTGGCACCTTGGCCCCGGTTGAGGCTGATCCAGCGGCCGCGCCTTCGCCGGCATTGCCGGAACCCACGAAGCTGGGCGAGGCGGTGGCTAAGCCTGGTGCGTCACGCGAGGCGCTTGAACCGGAATCGAAGGACGCCGCTCCCGGCCTTGGCGAGTCCGTGCGTCGGTCGGTCGCCCCGGTGCATCCGGCGCCTGGTGCGGGTCTCTCGGTCGATCAGATGAGCGATGAGGAAATTGAGCGGCGCTACGAGCAGCTACCAGGCTTTGCCAAGCGAGACCTGTTCGAGGGTGTGGGCGGCTTTTCGGGCACCAACGCCGGGCTGGGGGAGGATTTTTCGCCTTCGCTGTCGCTTGACGCCCCGCCGCCCCAGCCAAAACCCGCGCCTGTTCCGATTGATGCTGGTCAGGCGCTTGGGATGGCTCTTCGTGAGTTGCAGAAAGTGCCGCAAGTGCCGGCCAGCGTTGCGCCGACCATTACCAGGGTTATGCAGCGTGGTCAGTCTGAGGTGCAGAAGGTCGACCAGGGCTCGCCCCTGGAAAGGACGGGGTTGGGCGATGTGGTGCGCAACATGGCGGCCAAGTCGGTGCCGGAGCCTCAGCGGATGCCCGATCTGGCCCAGCCCGCCAAGGTCGCCGCGTTGGCCCCGGTGCCGGCACCGAAAGTCGATCAGGCGTTTTCGTTTGCGCCCAGCATCAAGATCGATGTGTTGGGTGATGTAAAGGACCCTTCGCAGGTGGTTCGCGAAATTGAGGTGCCCCTGCGGCAGCTGTTCGAGGCGTGGCAGCGCGAAGTATCGGCGCGCATGTCCTCGGCCCAGCTGTACGATCAACCACACGTTTAAGGAGGGCCTATGCCTTACATGGAGCAGCTGGAATCCTCCCTGTCGGGGTTGATTTCAGCCGGAGAGGCGGGGCGAAAGGGCATGGACGGCATGCTGGCCCCGCTCAATGGTGCGGTAAGCAGCATCACGGGTGCCGCGTCGGAGCTGGAAAATATCCCGTTTGTGGGGGCCGCGGCCGGGGCCAAGCTGGGGCGTATCGTGCGCAGTATCAACGTGGCGCAGTCTCAGGTGGGGCAAGTGGCGTCGATGTATAGCCGAGCCGTCACCGGCGCCGCCCAGGTGCAGGAACGCCTCGGCACGTTCAAGACAATGGCGGCTAAGGTCACGGCCGAGGCTAAGCGGGTGGCGGGGATGGTAAGCCCGTCGCTGGCCAACATCCTGCCCTCGGGCGGGCTGATGGGCTCGGCCACGCCACTGCCCGAGGCGGTCGCACCGTTCCCGCATCTGCTGATCATCCAGCCGCACGACCCGAAAAAGGAGCCGTATTACTTCAACCTGGATACGGCCGCCTTTGACGAGCTGCGCCGGCAAACGCAATTCCGCTGGGCTGGTCAGGAGCGTTTGCGCCGCAGTGTGGCGCAGCAAGCCGTCGGCCTGGGCGAGGAAAAGATAACGCTCAAGGGCGCGATCTTCCCGCACCACAAGGGCGGTATTAAGCAACTGAACGTGCTGCGCAGCATCGGCCGCAACCTGCAGGCGCTGAAGCTGGTCACGGGGTATGGCGAGGTACTGGGTGACTGGTGCCTTGTGAGCGTGGAAGAAGAACAGGGCTACCTGCTGGCAGGCGGTATCCCCCGTAAACAAGGGTTTACCCTGGAGTTTGTGAGCTATGGCAACGACCTGCAGAACGTCTAGCGGTGACCTGCTCGATGTGATTTGCCAGCACCACTACGGCAATCTCAACGGTACGGTCGAGGCGGTGTTGGAAGCTAACCCGGACCTGGCCAGGGAGGCGCAGCCGTACCGCGCCGGCCTGTTGATTCAATTACCCGACCTGTCGTCGCCGGCGGTGGAGCTGCTGCAGCTGTTCGCATGATGGCAAGTTGCCCTGTTTGATCGCGACCGATACCATCGCGCTCACTTGCATGGAGCTGAGGGAACGATGGCTAATTCAACTGAGCTGAGACGCTACAAACCTGGCTGGTGGAGCGAGATTAACCGGCGCTCAAACTGGCTGCTGTTTGGGACTGTGATCGCGGTGGGGCTGTGCTTCATTCCGATCATAGGCTGGGCCATGGGCGTCGGTATCTTTGGCCTGATGCTTTGGAAAACCTTTGGTCCGCGCCCGGTGATGGTTGAGGGCGATTGCCCGGCCTGCACCAAGTGCCTGCCCATTGACCCTAAGCAAGACGATGTATTTGCTTGTCCGACCTGTGGCAGCGTCATCAAGGTGGAGCCTAATGCCTTGTCTCTGGTGCCGATAAGCAACTAGCAACACAAAGCCCCGCCTTGCGGGGTTTTTCATTTCTGCGCCGGCGCTCGCCCGGCGTTACGCGTAACGAACCCCGCCCTGTGCGGGGTTTTTCGTTCCTGGAGCAAGCATGAAACCCACCTATCGCATCATTGCGGATGGCAACGACATTACCGCGCTGATCAATGACCGCCTGTTGTTGCTGCGCATCTCGGACAAGCCCGGCATGGAGTCGGACGAGTTCGAGCTGCGCATTGACGACCGTGCCCAAGCTGTTGCGCTGCCCGCGCGTGGCGGCCGGGTGGAGGTCCTGCTGGGCTATGAGGGCCAGCCCCTCAAGCGCATGGGCGCCTATACGGTAGACGAGGTGCAACTGAGCGGGCCGCCGGACGAAATGACCATTCTCGGCAAGGCCAGTGACATGCGCGGCAGCGGCAAGACCGTGCGCAGCGGTAGTTGGGAAAGCGTGCCGCTGTCGCAGATCGTCACCGAGGTGGCCAAGCGCAACGGCTGGGAGCCGGTGTGCCCGGTGACAACGAAGGTCGAGCGCGTCGACCAGCGCAACGAGTCCGACTTTAACTTCATCACGCGCCTGGCCAGGCAGTACGACAGCACCGCCAAGGTGGCCGAGGGCAAGCTGCTGGTCATGCCCCGGCAGGGCGGTAAGAGCACATCCGGAAAGTCGCTGCAGGTGGTCACCATCAACAAGACGGACGTTGCCCGGTACCAGTTTCGCCTTGGTGATCGCAGCACGCAAAAGGCTGTGAAGACCCAGCACCAAGACCAGAAAACCGGCGCCTTGAAGGTGGTCGAGCTGGACAACGGCGAGTCGCCCGACGGCCTGCCGCCCGTGCATACCGACCGCCATATCTACCCCAACAAGACCGCCGCCGAGCAGGCCGCCAAGGCGCGCCTGGCCGCGTTCAACCGCAGCACAGCCAGCGTGCGCCTGGAAATGGCCGGGCGCACTGACCTGTTCGCTGAGTGCTCGATCAGCGCCCAGGGCTTCAAGGTCGGGCTCGATGGTGAGTACCTGGTGGACAGCGTCGAGCAGGTGTTTACCGCCAACGGCTGGACTACCACCGTGGAATGCAACGGCGGCAAGAAGGGCAAGGCGAAGGCCTCGGGCAAGAAAGCGAAAGAAGAAAAGCCGCTCAAGGTTGAGCAGCTGTAACCCCACGGCCGCGCGCGGCCAACACTGGAGCAAGCAATGGCACTATCTATCCAGCAACTGCAGCAGATTCTCCCGAACGCCGGCCCTAAAGCCGGCGTTTTTGCACCTGCCCTGAATACCGCCATGGGCGCGCGCGGCATCGTCACGCCGGCGCGGCAGGCGGCGTTTATCGCGCAGATCGGCCATGAGTCCGGCCAGTTCCGCCATGTGCGCGAGCTGGGCAATGACAAGTACCTGGCCAAGTACGACACCGGCGCGCTGGCGGCGCGGCTGGGCAACACGCCGGCGGCCGATGGCGATGGCCAGAAGTATCGCGGCCGGGGCCTGATCCAGATTACCGGCCTGGCCAATTACCAGGCCTGTGGCGAGGCGCTGGGCCTCGACCTGGTCAACCAGCCTGAGCTGCTGGAGCTGCCGCAGCACGCGGCCGCATCGGCGGCTTGGTTCTGGCAGTCGCGTGGCCTCAATACGCTGGCAGATCGCGGCGACTTCGTCGGCATCACCCGGAAGATCAATGGTGGCGTCAACGGCATTGCCGACCGCATGGCGCTGTGGGAGAAGGCCCGCAAGGTGTTGGGTGTATGACCGGCCTTGATCCGCGCTTGGCGCTGCTGATGCTATCGCTGGGCCTGGCTTCCCACTGGGGCGCCTACCAGCATGGCATAGCGGTAGAGCGGACGAACGCCGGCCAAGCATCAGCACAACGGGATAGCGGCGATCGCCTTGCTGAGATAATCGGCGAACGTGGGGCGCGCCAGGAAGAACAACGACGCGCCACGACGCAAGAGGAGGCAAGAGCTCATGCTCAAAAAGAACGAGCGGTTATTGATTCTGATGCTGCTGGGGCCAATGTTGCTGGCCAGCGGTTGCGCGGTGAAGCCACACAGTTCGCTGCCGCTATCAGTTGCCCCGGCCCGGATACCGCCGCTATCGCCCGAGGCCAAGCAGCCACCCGCGCCGCTATGGTGCTCTCCGACCTGCTCACACGGGCTGATGAACGAGCGGGAGAGCTGGCGAAAGCTTATGACCAAGCCCGAATAGCGGGTAAGGCGTGCGAAGCGTCCTATAATGCGCTCATCAAATGATCGAGGGCGAGCAATGGACAAGCGCACCTTCATTGGCATGGTCGAGGCCGGTGAGCCGCTGATTCAGCAAGCTATCGACGCCATGCGTGAGTATCACCAAGCCCAAGACCGTGGTGCGCCACCTGAGGAGCTAGAGCGTCTACGCCTCTTGGCTGAGTCTCTGTTCCAGGTGGTATCAGATTACCAGCTTCGGGTGATCGCCAAGCTGCGCGGCAAGGAATTGCCACCACTGCACTAACCCGCTGATCGGTCATTGCCCGCAGGCTGGACCATCTATACGATACTGTGTTTTTGTACAGTATCGGTGCCGCATGTATTTCCTACTCGTTCGCCGCCGCGTGAATGGCGTGGCAATCTCTTCTGAGCAGCTCAGGAAGGTCAAGCCTCTGCGGGCTGACATCTACATAGGCGACCACCACAGCGAAATTCTGGGCCGGGTTGCCACCCAGGCTGGGTTTTCAACCCGACGCCCGGACCCGACATCATCCCGCGACTGCACGACGCCAAGCTCAATGGTATGGCCCAGCTCGGGATCAATATCAACGGCATCGAGGAGATCGACGGCGTGCTGTACGCGCAGTCGTGGTGGTGCCGGGCGGTGCGTGATTATGGCAACTGACCTGCCGCAGGCTTGGCTGGCCGAGCTGGGCGATCAGGTTGCCCTGGTAACAGATCCTGACGGACGTGGGGCCGTGCTAAGTGAGATGGCTTATGCCGCTCGCCGGCGGCGGGATGTGGACGACGATGACCTAGTCGACATGCTTGAGCTTGCCGAGGCGGCCAGGATGTGGGCGTTGGAAGGCGCCGAACTGTGACTGGCTTGATAAGGAATGGAAACGGTCGGCAGAATGCCGGAGGAGGGAGGTTTTGCTGTCTAAAACCGCTCGAAAGCATCTCGGTTTTACAGGGCGAAAGTCGACGAAACTGGCCGAATCGTATTAGACAGGCTCGATTCACAGGCCGCTAACGGCGCGGCCTGAGGTTCGACTCTCACGCTACTGCTGCAGTACTGGAAGGTCAGGCCAGCACCTCTGAAAGAAGGTCAAGCTTGAGTGGGGCTGAGAAGCGTGTGTACGTGATTGAAATATACAACCTAAGACTGAATAATCGATGCACAGCACTATGCCATCACGAGGGAAGTGAGTTGAAAAAGATTATTCTAGTTGCATTGACTGCTTGCAGTCTCGCTGGTTGTGTGAATGACGTAGCGTTTCAGCCTATGACGAATGAGCAGCGTGAATTCACCTATGACTACAATGTCCCGGGAAAGACGAAGGGTGAGCTGTTCAAAAATGCTCGTAACTACTTTGCGACTGCCTATGGAGACTCCAAGGCGATAGGGCGAGTGGAGGATGAAAGTGAGGGGCTGATAATCGCGAAGGCAGTAACATTATGGAAAATGGATACTGGCATGGTGGCGGTTTCGTGTGTGTCGGGTTATGACATCAGCTTCATTGCGAAGGATGAGAAGGCTCGACTTCAGTTGACGATTAATAAAGCGCTTCAGTCAACTCCAGAGTGTGGCTGGAAAGAGCCTTCGAAGCAGGGGTATCCTGAGGTGGTTAGTAACTTGAATGCTACAGCAAAACAGCTTGGTGAAGCGCTCGAAGGGCGCTCCAAGCTTGACAAGCTAAAAGATTTCTAGCTGCGGCTTATCCACCTTCGGGGTGATTTCTCACCAAGGAAATGAGTTCCAAAACTGAAACGGCGACCCTTGTAGAATACGGCTTACAGGTTGTCAAATCCTGCTTCAGTTTTGGAACTGATTCCACAGTCCAACACGCATGAAACGGCGATTCTTAGCTCGGATTGCAAATCCGTCTACGCCGGTTCGATTCCGACCTCGGCCTCCACCATTCGAAAGCCCCGCAGATTAACGTCTGCGGGGTTTTTCTTTATGGGTCGAAAAAAGGCAAGAGTTCCGAAACTTTCGGGGTGGAGTTCTGAAACTTCAGCCTTTCGAGGGCTTTGCGATCTCCCTCTTTCGAGTGGCCCGGCAGTACGCTTGCCTCGCTAAGGTCGTAGATCTCTTATGCGGCCTTCGGTTGGATATCGCGGAGCTGGATGAAGCACAGCGAAAGGTGCTGGCTGGTGTGCCGCGTAACCTTATCGAGCAGCAGGCTTAGGTTGTTGCTCACTCCGTTCGTTTCCAGGACGATCCTCAGTCGCTGCCGGTCTTACCCCGAGGTTTCGATCAGAGATTGGGTGGTTGCTGAGCGTGGTGAGGCGGCAGAAGCCCTGTCGTTCTCCTACGTCAGCGGCCCTTACCAGTCCCGGCGCCTGGCCAACATTGAGTTGCGCCGCCGGCTCGGCGGAATACTGCCCGCAACGAGACCGATTGTCTTAGAACTTGAAGCCATCATGAGAAAACGAGTTCAGTTCTGTGCGTTCAAAAATAATGAGAACAGCTCGGACTGAGATTTAATGCCGAGTTTGCTGTACATGTGCTTGCGATGGACCTTCACAGTCTCTGCGGAAATCGCCAGCTTGCGCGCGATCTCCTTGTTCGAGCAGCCGCTAAGCATAAGCCGGCCAACTTCCAGTTCACGGGCGGAAAGCGGCGTATCCAACTGCTGGTCAGTAGAGTCCAGCCAGCTCTGCCAGCTGGGTGCCGGCGACGTGTTCTGCTCCAGCGCTTCCCGCTCGAATGCCATGCGCTGACGCATCAGGGCGGCAACCCAGGACTGGATGAGAGTGAGTAGGGCGGTCTGCTCTGCATTGAAGAGACACTCACTTCCCAGCGAGAGGCTGAGGGTGCGCTCCGTGTCGAGCTGGACGTTGATATGTGCTTCGTCGGCAACGACATTGAGGCGGAAGTAGCGTTGGTAATAGTCGGTTTGCTCGAAGCACTCCGGCGCCACGTCGGCTAGCCAAAACAAACCGCTCTGCGGTGCTTCCCGGTTGGCGAGATAAAAAGGGTCGAGCAAATACAGGCCTTTGAGGTAGTCCTGAAAGAGTGGATCTGGCCCGCCATCCTTGCCTGGGCATTCAGCGAGCACCTGCGGGCGACCACTGCTGAATATCAGCACGACCCAACTGTCCACCGGAATGTATCTATCCAGTTGACGCACCAAGGCCAGCCAGAAATTAGGGCGGTCAAGTGCCTCGATTAGTCTGCCGATGGCCTGGTGCCAAGCCATGTCCTGCAGTGTAATGCTCCCGTTTCTACCCATACGGGGTTACCCCATCGAAGTAATTACTTTCCGTTTTACGGCTCTCCATACTTCGTTTCAGCCCTGGCGGGTGCTGTTCAGTTTGGCGATTGAGCCAACATACACGTGAAAGGATCACCGATGAAGATTGAACTTGTACAACTCTCCGGTCGCGATGGCGATACCGCTTATAACCTGGAACGTACATTGCAGGCCATCGCTACCTGCGCCGTGGATACCGATCTGCTGATTTTCCCAGAGACCCAGCTGATGGGATTTGCCAGCGCCCAACAGCTCGCCGAAATCGCCGAGCCCGTTAACGGGCCGAGTGTGCAGGCCGTGCAACGCGCCGTACACGAACGAAACGTCTCAGCGGTGATTGGTCTGGCTGAGAACGACTCCGGCACCGTTTACAACACCTCCTTGCTGGTCACCCCGCAAGGGATCGCATTGAGTTATCGCAAGACTCACCTTTGGCCGTCGGAGCGCGGATTGTTCCAACAAGGAGACCGCTATGTCACCGCACTGTGGAAGGGCATCCGTGTCGGTATCCTGATTTGCTACGACATTGAGTTTCCGGAAAGTGCTCGGGCGCTCGGCCAACTCGGCGCCGAGCTCATATTGGTCACTAACGGTAACATGGATCCTTACGGCCCTGTCCACCGCACTGCAATAATGGCTCGCGCTCAGGAAAACCAGGCATTCGCGGTGATGGTCAATCGGGTGGGCGACGGCGACGAAGGGCTCGTTTTTGCCGGCGGCAGCGCCGCTGTCGATCCCTTCGGGCGCACGCTATTCGAAGCGGGCCGCGCAGAGTGTCGGCAGGTGGTGGAATTAGATCTCGACCTGCTGCGCACCGCCCGCCACGAATATGACTACCTCTGTGACCGCCGCCTGTTCCTGACCGGCGATCAGAGTGAGCACGATGATGGTCGACGTGAGCTCCTGATCCCCTGAATCAGTTGTGGGGCGCAACAGCAACACAACGATTGTTCCGTCTTAACGGCTGTTTCGACCCTGCCACAACAGTAATTCACAAACTAGTAGGAGCAGTGCTCGTGTCTCTGGACTCAGCGCTAACGCTCCGGAGCATCCCCATGAAACGGATTCGTTACATGCAATTCGCGCTGGTCTCTCTGTTCAGTTTTGGCGTGGTTTGCGCCGAGGCCGGTGACGCTCAAAAGCCAAGTGTCCATATCTACAACTGGTATGACTACATTGCCCCGAACACCGTGAAAGACTTCCAGAAAGAAGCAGGCGTCAGCGTGGTGTACGACGTGTTCGACAACAGTGAGGTCATGCAAAGCAAACTGATGGCTGGCCGCAGTGGTTATGACGTTGTGGTTGCCAGTGCCGACCTGCTACCGAACCTGATCAAAGCCGGTGTGCTGAAACGACTGGATCGCTCCAAGTTACCCAACTGGTCCCATCTCGATCCCGACGTCCTCGCCAAGTTGCAGAGCAATGATCCCGGAAACAGCTACGCGGCCCCTTATTTGTGGGGGACCACTGGCATCGGCTATGACGCGGACAAGGTTAAGTCATTACTCGGCCCCGATGCGCCAGTCAATTCCTGGGACTTGATTTTCAAGGAAGAAAATCTAGCCAAACTCCGTCAATGCGGTGTGGCCATGCTGGACGCGCCTGGCGAGGTTATTCCCATCGCACTGCACTACCTTGGACTGCCATACAACAGCCATAACCCGGACGATTACAAAAAAGCTCAGGAACTGCTGCTGAAGCTACGCCCCCATATTGCCTACTTCGATTCTTCCAGGTTCATCTCTGATCTCGCCAATGGCAACGTCTGCGTCGTGCTGGGCTGGGCGGGCGGTGTCTCCGACGCGCAGAAAGCCTCCGAGCTGGCTGGCAACCATCGAAACCTTGTCTACAGCATTCCACGCGAAGGTGCCCCGGTGTGGGTGGAAAGTATGGTGCAGCTCAACGATGCGCCGAACCCGGAGCAAGGGTTGGCCTTCATCAACTACATGTTGCGCCCCGAAGTCATTGCTGAGTCATCCAACTACCTGAGCTATCCGAACGCGAACAAGGATGCCACTGCGCTTGTAGAGAAGAAGATCCGCGACAATCCTGGGGTATATCCGTCCAAGGATGTGCTGTCCACGCTTTTCCCCCTGGAGCCACTGCCGCTGAAGCTGGAGCGCATTCGGACCCGTGCGTGGAACACGGTCAAGACCGGCAATTAATTGGCAGACCCGGTTCTGCTGATGATTGACCAAACCCCAGTCATGAAACAAACCAAAACAAGAGCGAGAGATCATGAAAGACACGATGAAGCCACGTGCCCGCGACCTGAATATTCAGTTCGGCCAACTGCAACCCGGTCCCCTCAATGCCATCACCGATGTGCCGGGCGTTCGGGTCGGTCACAGCAATGTGCGAGGACGCACCGCCAACGGCCGCGACATCCTGACTGGGGTAACAATCATCGAGCCGCGTGTCGGTTCCACCAGCCAGCAACCGTGCTTTGCCGGCGTCCATGTGTTGAATGGCAACGGCGACGCAACCGGTCTGGAGTGGATTCGCGAAGCGGGTCTTTTGACCAGTCCCATCGCCTTCACCAACACCCACAGCCTGGGTGTGGTGCGCGATGCACTGATTGTGCTGGACCGTGAACAACAACCGGATGACGGCCGTATCTACTGGAACATGCCGGTGGTGCTGGAGACCTATGACGGGCTGCTCAACGACATCAACGGTTTTCATGTGAAGCACGAGCATGTGGCCGAAGCCCTGAGTAATGCTGTAATTGGGCCCGTTATCGAGGGCGCGGTCGGTGGTGGCAGCGGCATGATCTGCCACGAATTCAAGGGCGGTATCGGCACCGCATCGCGGCGCCTGAGTAGCACTCAGGGCAGCTGGACTGTTGGCGCCATTGTCCAGGCGAACCACGGCATCCGTAACGAACTGCGCGTCGACGGCTATCCGGTGGGACGCTACATGGAACAGGCTGACTCCCCGTTCCTCAAGGCTTCGCTGCCGCACCCGGGCATGGGCTCGATAGTCGTTTGCCTGGCCACCGATGCGCCGTTGCTGCCACACCAATGTACGCGCCTGGCACAACGCGCCAGCATCGGTCTCGCCCGCACCGGTGGTGGTAACGAAGACCACAGCGGTGACATTTTCATCGCCTTTTCCACCGGTAATCATGTGCCGCCGGCAGCTTACGAAAGTAAGCGCGCGCCGACCACCGACAACCTTAGCATGGTCAACAACGACCATATCAGCGAGTTGTTTCTTGCCGCCACCGAAGCGGTGGAAGAAGCCATCATCAACGCCTTACTAGCCGCTGACACCGCCGAAGGCAACGGCCATGCAGTACCGGGACTGGATTGTGAGACGCTGCTCAAAGCCTTGCATCAGGCCGGCTGGCCGGGAGCGGCGAATGGTTAACTGATCTCTTCGCTTGGCCGCCCGAGCTTCAGGACAAGCGTTGAGTCTTTGGCGGGGCTGCTGAATAGCCGATTGTCCGATTCAGCTCACAGATGAGTCAGACGAATTTGCGTAAAACTGCACGTTCGCTATGGTGGCAATAAACCACCTGACTACAACTAAAGTCGTAGGAGCGTCTCATGAGAATACGCGGTGATGTTTTCTGGGCCTGGGCTGACCCGACGCTTCATCACCGAACTCACGACGAGACACTCGACGATGGGACATACATTGATGTTCAGACGCGGCTGTCGCGGACAGGCAAAACGCAGATGTTCATCGGGGTGTACGCCCCTGGTGGCATGGCTATCCTCGAGGAGGCCTTCGATTCTCGCCCTGGCGAGTCGATGACCAGGGCGCTGGCGTGGGGCGTTGGCCGGGCCCGACGTGTCGCCGCTGAAGGTGCGCCTGCGGCAGGCTTTCTGGCTGCCTCGAAATAGCGGAGGCGCGCAGCGCCGGAGGTCGAGCGGCGACTTACTGTCATCAGCGAAGACGCAGTGCGTGAAATGCCTGCGTCGCCACACTTCCAGCTATCCGACAGAGTGGGCATCATCAGCCTGGCCCGTCATCCTCGCTGGCCAGCGCCCTCACTTTTGGATTTTTTCATCAAGGAGCCGTTGACATAGCGCACCGTGTTTTCCAAGGCCTGCGTCATGTCGGGATGGGAAAACGCGTACTTGCGCTCCAATTGCCTGCTGTTTCCCATGTCGAAGCGCTGCGTCTGAATAAAGTTCAATGACTCGGCGCTGATCGCCAAGCGGGTCGCCAGTCCCGGAATCGTCAATATCGACCTGAGCAACCCTATGGGTATATGGCGGTGGGGTGCCTTGACCTTTAGCGTGTCTGCGATCTGCCCAAGCATTCCCTGCAAGTTCGGTGTTCGCTCATATAGCGCCAGAACTTGCCGGTTGGCCATGGAGGGGTCGAACGCCACGCAAGTTATCATTTTCACCAGATAATCGACGCTGACCAATGGCAACCAGTGACTGGCGGAGCCGGGAATGGCCTTGAACCGGCCTTGTGCCAGATTGCGAATGAGTTCGGCAAGCGGTTGTCCGTCCAGGATATGCCCGTTCTCGCTGTGGCCGCACACCGTAGCAGGGTGAACAATCGTGTAATCCGCATCCGCGTCTTGCATATAGCGGATGACTGCAAAATGGGACTCGAGTTTGCTGCCTTCGTAGCCGCCTACACGGGCGTAGACTGCGGGCCAGTTTGTGTTTTCAGGGCACTGAGTATCAACCCCGATACTGGCAAGGTGGTTGAGGTTTTGCAGCATGAAGCCGCCTACCATGAGCAATCGGATGCGCTGGCTGGCCGCAAGCCTGGCCACGCTCAGAGCACCTTGGACATTGACTGTGCGGGCGCGCTCCGGTGTCAGCCCCCAGGAAAATTGCGCCGCGAGATGGAAAAATACAGCGGCCGAAGTGACGCGTTCTTTGTCTGCTTCGCTGAGGCCAAGCCCCTCCTGGCTGATATCGCCTTCAACGGCATGGATATACTCAGGGTTACCCCCCAGTTGGCCTACCTGCTCCTTGAGGCGTTCGATGTTACCGGGGCTGCGCATCAGCACCCAGGTCTTGTGCCCTTGCGCAGTAAGACCGGCCAGCAAATGTTGCCCCACAAAGCCGCTGCCGCCGGTGACAAAGCACTCCACACTCATGTTTGAATCCTTGTTTGAATGATGGGCGCAGGCTAAGGTGTAGAGCCTGCTCTACAGTCAAGGATTTTTAACGTGAATATTGGAGAGTTGGAGCGCCGGAGTGGGCTCAGCCGCCATACATTGCGCTATTACGAACAGCTCGGGCTTATCGAGCCACACCGACAAGCCAACAACTATCGCAGTTACAGTGAACAGACCGTTGCTGACTTGGCTTTCATACAGAGTGCCCAGGGCGGAGGCTTTTCACTTGCTGAGATTGGGGACATTCTAGTGGCCAGGCGGGGGAACACGATCGATTGCGCGCAAGGCGCCGTCTTGGTCGCCGCCAAGATGGCCGAGATTCAAACGAAGATCAAAACGCTACAAGCCGCTTATGTTTTTCTGGACGCGGAGCGTGCCAAGCTCGAAGCCAGTGCTATTGCCAATGGGCAGATAATTCCCTGAAGTTCTGTCCATGACCCTTTTCGATCGAGCGTCAGCCTTCAGGTAAGGTTACACCGCAGATAAATTCATGCGTCCCCAAGCGGTGCGAGCCGAATTCCACCACGTAGCCGTCTCCTCTGCGCTGCGCCTCTGCCATGGCCGTTTTCTGGTCGGCATAAACGTCGACAAAATGCCACGGGTGTCGGTCTCTCAGGACCCCCCATCCGATGACCCAGCCTTCCCGCGAAGGGTCCGGCGGCAGGTGCTTCGCCAAGCTTCGAATGGACATACCGATCTCCTCATATGCACAGGCTCGCCCTTGCAGGTTGAGCACTTTTCTTGAACCACACCTAGCGGGCGTCGGTCTTCAGCATGAAGGATGAGTGATATTTCCAGGTTTCCTCATCAAATATTGAAATGTTCGCAGCCTAGGATTGAACTCAAGCCAATTCCACCATCGAGGGAGTCAGGAAATGGATTATTCCAGCATGGTTGAATCGTTGGACAAGATGCTGAAAGCAACGGCTGCAGCCAAGACCTGCCTGCAGCCGTCAGAGACAGAGCGTCAACCATACCTCCGTAGCCATTCGTCCGCGACGTCACCCATGGTTGATGGGGTGCCACTCTTGATCCAAAGCATGAATCCTCGGTCGAACTTGAATGCCGCCCCGCACTCACTGAGCAGAAACTGACGAACCTTCTGCGTGTTGCGGTAATGCTTGTCCAGTGGAGTTGTACGGGTGATCGGCCCGGCGTGCCAGTCTGCGGTCATGGTCAGTTCCTTTGACAATTGAGAAAGCAGAAAGCCCGAAGATGTTCATCTACGGGCTTTGCTGTGGTTCCACATGGCCTGGCTCGGCCTGTCAGCCTTCGAACTGTATCACCATCCGGCCTTTGATCTTGCCCTCCAGCATCTCGTCAAAGATCTGGTTGATATCCTCGATCGGTCGCAGCGTTACCTTGGGCACCACTTTGCCTTCAGCGGCAAACTGGAAGGCTTCCTGCAGGTCCTGGCGTGTACCTACCAGCGAGCCCACCACTTCGATCCCATCAAGCACCAGGCGGGGAATATTCAGGTCCATGGACTCCGACGGAAGCCCGACGGCCACCAGTCGCCCGCCAGCGCGCAAGGCATCGACAGCCGAGTTGAACGCGCCTTTGGCCACAGCAGTAACGACGGCAGCATGTGCACCGCCGGTTTTGGCCTGGATGACCTTCGCGGCATCTTCGTTGAGCGGGTTGA
Source organism: Pseudomonas sp. yb_2 (assembly GCF_043103905.1). Taxonomy (NCBI): domain Bacteria; kingdom Pseudomonadati; phylum Pseudomonadota; class Gammaproteobacteria; order Pseudomonadales; family Pseudomonadaceae; genus Pseudomonas; species Pseudomonas sp. yb_2. The sequence goes on from NZ_JBICKH010000015.1 coordinate 104,821, forward strand.
CGACCAGATCCGCGCCCATCTCGCTGGCGAAGCGCAGTTGCTCTTCGTTGACGTCGATGGCGATGACTTTGGCGTTGAACACATTCTTGGCATATTGCAGGGCCAGGTTGCCCAGGCCGCCGAGCCCGTAGATGGCGATCCATTGGCCGGGGCGGACGTTGGAAATTTTCACTGCCTTGTAGGTCGTGACGCCGGCGCAGGTAATGCTGCTGGCGGCAGCGGAGTCGAGGCCGTCGGGTACTTTAACCGAGTAGTCGGCCTTGACGATGCAGGCCTCGGCCATGCCGCCGTCCACGGTGTAACCGGAATTCTTCACGTCGCGGCACAGGGTCTCGTTGCCGCTGTTGCAGTATTCGCAATGTCCGCAACCTTGGTAGAACCAGGCAACGCTGGCTCGGTCGCCTGGCTTGAGCGAGGTGACGCCCGGGCCAACTTCCTGGACCACGCCAATACCTTCGTGGCCCAGTACTACCCCGGTCTTGTCACCAAAGTCGCCATTTTTGACGTGCAGGTCGGTGTGGCACACACCGCAGCACTGCATCTTCAGCAGCGCTTCGCCGTGTTCGAGAGGGCGCAGGCTTTTCTCTATCACGTCCACGCGACGGCCTGGTGCAACGACAGCAGCTTTCATGAGAGCCTCCGTGTCTATCCGATGTGAGCTTGGGTTATCGTCGGGACAGCATAGACCTTGCCGGGCCAGGCAAAACTGCTTCAGGTCATGGTCAAGGTGGGCGCTTCCACAAAATACCTGCGTATGCCTGGCTGGCCTTTGCGGAAAAAAGAAAAGCCCGCGGCAAGGATGCGGCGGGCTGCAAGAACATACGGAGCAGGGCCAGTGTGCCCATCCGGATGTCGACATTTCGTGAAGGTCAGGTCATGAGGCTGTCATCATCTGCAACGAAGTGCGCAGGGTCATAAAAAAGCCCGCCATGGAAGGCGGGCAAAAGACGTTTGAAGGGAGAGCCTGCAGGTTGCGCCGGTCCGGTTAACCCAGGATTAAGCGACCACGCATTGACCCGGCACCCTGATCAGCCTATACAGGCCTGCCATTATCCCAGGAGCCAGCATGCGCGACGAAGACGACCTGCACGAACCCGAGCACGATCACCTGCTTGACCACGAATTTCTCTATGACGACATGGAGCCCGAGGCAGATGCCCAAGGCGCCGAGGATGAAGTGGAGGAAGACGAGGAAACGCTGGATGACCTCGATGACGAAGAGCGCGATCACCCAGCCTGGTTCGACGACTGCGACGACTGACTTAGCGACCATCCACCGAGAACCGCCCGGGCCCGCTTACCGCGAGCAACAGCAGGCCGCCCATGATGCTGAGGTTTTTCAGAAACTGAGTCATGTTGGCGCTGCGCTCAGGGTCGACCATGTTCCAGAATGGGTGGCCCAGCAGCGCCGTGCCCAGCACGAACAGCGCGAACAGAAAGGCCAACGGCCGTGTGTAGAAACCGAGGATCAACAGGATTGCGACGAGGAACTCCATGATGACGGCAATCCCAGCTGCCAGCATCGGGGCAGGGGCGCCGAGCGAGGTCATGTAGCCTACCGTGCCATCGAAGCCGGTCAGCTTGGCCCAGCCAGACAAGACGAAGAGGACCATCAACAGTACGCGGGCGATCAGGATAATGATGTCGCGTTGACCATCGAACAGGGAGTAGCGCATGGCGGCGTTCCAGTGGACGGGGACAAGCTCCACTTTAGCAGCTGCGCCAGACATTGCTGTCAGGCAGCAAAAAGGCGCCGCGAGGGCGCCTTTTCAACGAAGTTTGGTGCGAGTGGCGGGACTCGAACCCGCAAGGCTCACGCCGACAGATTTTAAGTCTGCTGTGTATACCAATTCCACCACACTCGCACGCTTGAAGGGGTCGCAACGACCAGCTCGCTTCTAAGCAGAAGGGCTTCGCAATCAAGCGCGCTTTATAACCCATTGTTATAGTTGAGTCAACTGCAGCGCCTATGATCAACAGGTAGAAGGGTGATCGAACCGGCAATTGACACCGTGCTGTCGTTACGCCACTGTTGCCCATCATTGGATCCAAGAGTGTAGCGTAATGACTCAGGGTCGAGTTGGCGAAGGTGTGGTGCGTCCGCGGTTATTCTGGCGGCTGTTGTTCGCGCAGGTGCTCGTGCTGGCTGCATTTCTTTACATCAGCCTGATCAGCCTGGGCGGTTATCTGTTGTTGCTGGGCTTCGATGCGGAGCACTCACAGCAGCAGCGTATGTTGGCCCTGGCCGGCGGTGGTATGATCATGTTGCTCAGCCTGTGGTTGCTGAAAGTGGCCATGCCGCGATGCATCAGCCCGACACTGGCCGAGCCGGAACGCTGACTGCCTGTAGTCGTTCAGCTGTCTACTGGCAGACACTCCGGGCTACGCTCATTTCCTCCCTCCTGCTGTGCCAGTGGAGTTTGCATGGTTTCAGCTGACTGCCTCGACGCTTCCGTCATGCCCGCCCATCGTTACGAACAGCTGGTTCAGTCGGTGGTGGATTATGCCATCTACATGCTCGACCCTTCTGGCCATGTGGTGTCGTGGAACGCAGGCGCGCAACGGATCAAGGGTTACCGTAGAGATGAAGTGATCGGTAAGCACTTTTCGTTGTTTTTCACGCCGCAGGACTGTGCGGATGGCCGCCCTGAGCGCCTGCTGTGTCAGGCGCTGGAGCAGGGTGTGGCGCAGGACGAAGGCTGGCGGGTGCGCAAGGACGGCACGCAGTTCTGGGCCTTGGCGGCACTGGATGTGATCCGTGATGAAAGTGGCCAGATCATTGGCCTGGCCAAGGTGACACGTGATATCACTGACCGTCGCGAGACGGCGCAGCAGCTCGACGCAGTGCGCGCCCAGCTGTTCCAGGCGCAGAAGCTTGAAGCCCTCGGCCAGTTGACCGGTGGTCTGGCGCACGACTTCAACAACATGTTGACCATTATCATCAGCTCGGCGCGCCTGGCGCTGGCCACCCAGGACCCGGCACGCACCCAGCGCATGTTGCAGCACATCCTCGATGCCAGCCAGCGTGGCACCGAACTGACCCAGCAATTGCTCAGTTTTGCCCGTCACCGCAAGTTCGATGTGGCCAGCGTTGCCCCGGCAGAGCTGGTTAACGCTACGCGTGGCCTGCTTGAACATGCATTGCCAAGCTCGATTGACTTGAAGGTGTTGCTGCAACCGGACCTGCCGTTGATCGAGGTGGATGCCGGGCAACTGCAGATGGTGTTGCTCAACCTGTTGTTCAATGCCCGTGATGCCATCGACGGGCATGGCCGCATCAGCCTGACTGTCGATGTGGTCGAGTTGTTCGGCGAAGTTGAAGGGCTGAAGGGCAGCTTCGTGCGCTTCGAGGTGGAAGACAGCGGCGAAGGCATACCCACAGAGATACTGCCGCGCATCTTCGAGCCGTTTTTCACCACCAAGCCTTTCGGCAAGGGTACCGGCCTGGGGCTCAGCCAGGTCTATGGGTTCGCCCGGCAAAGTGGCGGTGCCATTTGTGTCGACAGCGAGCCTGGCCGGGGAACTTGCATGCGACTGTACTTGCCAATGTATCAGGACCAGACGGATAGCCCACTCGACAGGTAGACAACATGGCACAGGCACTGAAGCGGCTGGTAACGGGGATCGACGGGCTCGACGCGTTGCTCAAGGGTGGCCTGATAGCTGGCGCCTCCTACATTATTCAGGGGCCGCCGGGGGCCGGTAAGACCATCCTCGCCAATCAGCTGGCCTGCGGCCACGTGCGTGGCGGTGGTCGCGTGCTGGTGGCCACTTTGCTGAGCGAGTCGCACGAACGCTTGTTCCAGTACCTGTCCACGCTGGACTTCTTCGACCCGGCGCTGGTCGGTGACAAAATCCAGTTCGTCAGCGCCTTTGATACCCTAGAGCAGGACGGGCTGGATGCGGTGGTGCGGTTGCTGCGCCAGGAAATTGCCCGGCAACAGGCCAGCCTGCTGATCGTCGACGGTGTGCTCAATGCCCGGGTACGTGCGGAAACCGCGCTGGACACCAAGAAGTTCGTCTCTGAGCTGCAGGGGCATGCTGCCTTCGCCGGTTGCACCGTACTGTTGCTGACCAGTGCCCGGCTCGACGAGGGCAGCCCGGAACACACCATGGTCGATGGCGTGATCGAACTGGGTGAGCAACTGGTCGGCAGCCGCGCCGTGCGCCATGTCCAATTGCGCAAGACCCGCGGCAGTGGTGCGTTGTCGGGGCGTCACGAATGCCTTATCGATGAGTCCGGCATGCAGGTCTATCCTCGCCTGGAAGCGTTGTTCAGCCACCCCAGCCAATTGGGTAGTGGCACCTTGGCGCGTATCAGCAGCGGCGTACCAACCTTCGATGAAATGCTTGGCGGTGGCTTGGCCACCGGGTCAGTCAGCCTGTTGATGGGGCCTTCGGGGATTGGCAAGACATCATTGGGCCTGGCCTTTCTGGGTGCCAGCACCCCGCAGGCACCGGGGTTGCATTTCGGTTTTTACGAAACACCCGAACGCCTGCGCAGCAAGGCCGCTTCGCTCGGTTACGATTTTGCCGCGATGGAGAAGGGCGGTAGCTTGCAGCTGTGCTGGCAGCCGACCACCGAGGGCTTGCTGGACCAGGTTGGCGCGCGATTACTGGAGCGTGTAGCGGCGCAGGGCAGCAAGCGCGTGGTGATCGACAGCCTTGGCGCATTCAGCCGCCTGGCTATTGACCCGACGCGGCTAAATGCGTTTTTCCGCGCGCTGGCGGGTGAGTTGCGCGCGCGCGATGTCAGCGTGATGCTGACCTGGGAGATGCGCGACATTTTCGGCGCGGAAATCAGCGCCCCCGCGCCGGACCTGTCGAGTATCGTCGACAACCTTATGCTGATGCGCTTTGTCGAACTGGACTCGCAACTACGGCGCATGCTGTCGGTCCTCAAGGTGCGTGACAGTCACCATGACCCGGCCTTGCACGAGCTGCTGATCGGGCCGCAAGGCATTACCTTGCGCAAGGCGTTCGAAGGTGCCTGCGGTGTGCTTTCGGGAACGCCGACGCCGCAGGAGAGCGGGTGACGGACGAGCCGATGAACACCATCCTGATTGTCGATGACGAATACCTGATCGCCGATATCCTCGGGTTTGCCCTGGAGGACGAAGGTTTCCTGGTGGAAAAGGCGAGCAATGGCTGCAAAGCACTGGAGGCGTTGAAGGAAAAACGCGTGCAGCTGGTGATTACCGACTACATGATGCCGCTACTCAACGGTGAGGAGTTGGCGCGTGCCATCCGCGAGGACCCGGCGTTAAGCGAGTTGCCGGTCATCCTCATGAGCGGCGCACAGGCCAGCCAAGGATGCCCGGCTCTGTTTGCCGCAATATTCGACAAACCGTTCGACATGGATGAGATGATCGCCACGGTGCATCAGTTAATAGGCACCTGAGGCTGGCGGTCGAGCGCATCCATGCCCCTCGGGTGACGCTCAGTGTGTGTCTTCGTGTTTCTCCGGAGCCGGGCTGCCGGCCTGGATGCGTTTGAAAATCTCTTCTCGATGGACCTGAACATCTTTCGGTGCATCGATACCGATCCTCACCTGCATCCCTTTGACGCCCAGAATGGTGACTTTGATGTCATCGTTGATGACGATGCTTTCGCCAACCTTACGGGTGAGTATCAGCATGTAGTTCTCCTTGGTGATGTATAAGTCCGCTGGGCTAGTTGCCGCGGCGGCGGGAGCTTGTCCCTCTTCCTTCTCATTAAAGACGCTTTCGGCGGATAGTAATTCCCCGACAGACAAATTCTGTTGCGTGTCTTCAGTTGCAGGTGCCAAAGCAAACCGTCAACGGTTTGTCGGCCAAGGTGCTCGCTGGCAAGAATAGGGGGGTTGGCGGCTAATGGGAAATTTCTTCGCATCATGGGCTGAATAGACAAGCTCAATGGTCCTCCTGTTCCTCAAGTGCCTGAAGAAACAACAGCAAGGCCACTTCCTCCGGGTCCAGGCCTTTGCGCACACGGTTTTTCGGCAAATTGGCCAGGCGCCCCAAGGCATAGTGCTCCAGAACTGCCGGGTGGATGTAGCAGCGCCGGCACACTGCCGGCGTATTGCCCAGGCGCGTGGCTACCTGGCGGACTATTGCGGCGACCTGGCGTTTGGCTTCACTCTCCGGCTCCCAGGCCAAGGGCTTTAGCAGGTTCAATGCCAGGCTGCTGCCGGCCCAGGTGCGATAGTCCTTGGCAGTAAAGTCGGCACCGGTCAACTGCTGCAGAAACTGATTGACCTCGCTGGAGCCGACACTATGGCGCTGGCCATCTTCATCCAGGTACTGAAACAGTGCCTGCCCAGGCAGTTCCATGCAGCGTTTGAGTAGGTTGGCCAAGCGCCGGTCGTTGAGGGTGACGTTGTGTTCGACGCCGCGCTTGCCGCGGAACTGGAAGCGGATAGTGCTGCCTTTGACCTGCACATGGCGATTGCGCAGGGTGGTCAATCCGTACGACCGGTTATCGCGCAGGTAGCGCTGGTTGCCGATGCGGATCAGGGTGTGGTCCAGCAGGCTCACCACCAGCGCCATGACTTTTTCCCGGTCCAGCCCTGGCCGCGCCAAGTGGGCTTCCAGCTGTGTGCGCAGCTTTGGCAGGGCTTGGGCGAACGCAAGCATGCGCCCGTATTTGTGCTGGTCGCGCAGTTCGCGCCACTGTGCGTGGTAGCGGTACTGCTTGCGGCCACGGGCATCGCGGCCGGTGGCTTGCAGGTGGCCTTGCGGATCGGCGCAGATCCACACATCCGTGTAGGCCGGGGGGATCACCAATGCGGCGATGCGCGCAAGGGTTTCGCTGTCGCGTACCCGTTGGCCATCGGCATCCAGGTAGATGAAACGGTCGCGCCAGCGCCGACGGGTCAGGCCCGGCTGACTGTCGTCAACGTAGTGCAGGGTGCGCGGCAGGGGGCAGTCAAGCATGGGCGGCGGGCCTCGATCAGGTCACTGATCAATGGACAATACGCGCGCTGAGGATGCTCAACCCAAAAGGGCCACCGACTTGATCTGGGCGAACAGTATCTGCCCTGTGTGCAAGCCGAGCTGGTCTGCCGAGAAGCGGGTGATGCGTGCAAGCAGGGCATTGCCGCCAGCATCCAGGCTGACCAGCACATGCGCCGGGTTGGCCGCCGGGCAGCTCTCGCGCACACGCACCGGCAGGCGGTTGAGGATGCTCGATGCGCTATCCGCCGCCAGTGCCAGGCTGACATCCCGGGCCTGCACCTTGACGCGCAGGGTGCTGCCCATCACCTGCGCCGCGTGGGTGATGCGCAGCAGCGGCCCGCTGCTGCCGGGCAGGCGCAGGTCCAGCAGGCCGTAATGCGGGTCGTGCCCAACCACCCTACCTTCGAACACGACGCCGGCGTCGTCGCCCTGGGCCAGCGACAGGTCAAGGCGAGCCAGGGTTTCGCCGATCGGGCCGCTGGCGATCGCCCGGCCTTGTTCCAGCAACACCAGGTGGTCGGCCAGCCGCGCGACTTCATCCTGGGCGTGGCTGACATATATCAGAGGGATATCCAGTTCGTCGTGCAGGCGCTCCAGGAAGGGCAGTATCTCGCGCTTGCGCGGGCCGTCGAGGGCTGCCAGCGGCTCGTCCATCAACAACAGCCGCGGGCTGCTGAGCAGGGCGCGGGCAATACCCACCCGCTGCGCCTCGCCACCCGACAGGGTTGCCGGGCGGCGGTCCAGCAAGTGGCCGATACCCAGCAGTTGGCACGCCTGGTCGAGGCTGACCTTGCGTTCAGCGGGCGCTACCCGGCGCCAGCCAAACGTCAGGTTGCCGCGCACCGACAGGTGCGGGAACAGGCTGGCTTCCTGGAACACGTAGCCCACCGGGCGCAGGTGCGGCGCCTGGAAGTAGCCTCGGGTGCTGTCTTCCCAGACTTCGCCGTTGACTTCGATATAGGCGCTGGCGGCCCGTTCCAGCCCGGCCAGGCAGCGCAGGCAGCTGGTCTTGCCGGAGCCAGAGTGGCCGAACAGCGCGCTGATGCCGCGCCCGGGCAGGTGCAGGTTGACGTCCAGGGTAAAGTCGTCGCGTGCCAGTTTCAGGTGCGCCACAATCGATGCGGTCATTTCAGCTCCAGCCAGCTTTGCCGCGGCGTCCAGCGTACAGCAGGAGCAGCACCAGGAAAGAGAACACCAGCATGGCACCGGCCAGCCAGTGGGCCTGCGAATACTCCATGGCTTCGACGTGATCGAAAATCTGCACCGAAACCACGCGAGTCTTGTCGGGGATGTTGCCGCCGATCATCAGTACGACGCCAAACTCGCCCACCGTGTGGGCAAAGCCGAGGATGCTGGCAGTGACGAAGCCAGGGCGGGCCAGCGGCAGCACCACATGAACGAAGGTATCCCATGGGCTGGCTCGCAGAGTAGCGGCGACTTCCAGGGGGCGCTGGCCGATCGCGCCAAAGGCATTCTGCAGGGGTTGCACCACGAACGGCATGGAGTACACCGTCGAGCCAATCACCAGGCCTGTGAAGCTGAACACCACACTGCCCAGGCCTAGCGCCTGGGTGGCCTGACCAAGCCAGCCGTGCGGGCCAAGGGCGATCAACAGGTAAAAACCGATCACCGTCGGTGGCAGTACCAGCGGCAGTGCCACCACCGCACCCACCGGCCCGCGCAGCCAAGAGCGCGTGCGCGCGAGCCACCAGGCGACGGGTGTGCCGATGATCAGCAGGATCAGGGTGGTCAGGCTGGCCAGTTTTACGGTCAGCCAGATGGCGCCCAGGTCACTGGCATCGAGTGGCATCAGCGTTCATAACCATAGGATTTGATCACCGCTGCGGCTTTCGGGCCTTTGAGGTATTCGACCAGTGCCTTGGCGGCCGCATTGTCCTTGCCTTTGTTGAGGATGACGGCGTCCTGGCGGATCGGGTCGTGCAGGTTGGACGGCACGATCCATGCCGAGCCATGGGTTACCTTGCCGTCCTTGTAGATCTGCGAAAGGGCGACGAAGCCCAGCTCGGCGTTGCCGGTGGAGACGAACTGGAAGGCCTGGGTGATGTTCTGGCCTTCGACGATCTTGCCTTTGGTGGCCTCGGTGAGCTTCAGCCCGTCCAGTACCTGGGTGGCGGCCAGGCCGTAAGGTGCCGCTTTCGGGTTGGCGATGGACAGGTGTTTGTATTCGTTCTTTTTCAGCACTTCACCCTTGGCATCTACGTAGCCTTCCTTCGCAGACCACAAGGCCAGGGTGCCGATGGCGTAGGTAAAGCGTGAGCCAGGTACGGTTTCCCTTTCTGCTTCCAGCTTCTTGGGGGTGGAGTCGTCAGCGGCGAGGAACACTTCGAACGGTGCACCGTTCTTGATCTGCGCGTAGAACTGCCCGGTGGCGCCGTAGGCCGCGATCAGTTTGTGGCCGGTGTCTTTCTCGAAGTCCTTGGCGATGGCCTGGACAGGGGCTGTGAAGTTGGCTGCGACCGCGACCTGGACTTCGTCGGCCCAGGCAGTGTTGAAGGCGAACAGGCTGGCCAGGGCAGTGACGGCCAACTGGGGCGAGCGGATACGCATGAAGACAGCTCCTTGAGATTATCGTTATAGCCTTAACTATATAGCGATAAACCATTGGCCGTGAAGAGGCCATGCCTGCCTGTCAGAATGCCTGGTGACCGATCACTGCCAATGCCTTACCGGCAATCTCCCGGGTCAGCTCACCCGCCGGCATGTGCCGGCCTAGCCGTAACGCCTGCCCCGACCACAGATTGCTGAAATCACTCTTACCCTGCGGATCGGTGATCGCCCGTAAAGGCATCAATGCCCCGCCCGCCAGCGGGAAGCGCGGTGCAAGCTCGCTCATCGGCCCCAGCTCGCGCATGAGGCGATTGTTGATGCCGCGCGCCGGGCGGCCGGTGAACAGGTTGGTCAGGGCGGTGTCGCTGGCAGGCGCGCTGTCCAGCGCCTGGCGATGCGCTGGCGACACCTTGGCCTCGGGGCAGAACAGGTAAGCCGTGCCGATCTGCACTGCCGAGGCACCCAGGGCCAGTGCCGCCAACAGCCCGCGGTGGTCGCCGATACCACCGGCGGCAATCACCGGCACGCCGACGGCATCGGCCACCTGCGGTACGAGCGCGAAGGTGCCTATCTGGCTGGTGATGTCATCGCTGAGGAACATGCCGCGATGGCCACCGGCTTCATACCCCATGGCGATGATCGCATCGCAGCCATTGCGCTCCAGCCAGGCCGCTTCTTCCACGGTCGTGGCGCTGGACAGTACCTTGGCACCGCTGGCCTTTACCCGCTGCAGCAGTTCGGCCTGCGGCAGGCCGAAATGGAAGCTCACCACCTCCGGGCGCAACGCTTCGACCAGCAGGCAGCTCTGCTCGTCGAAAGGCGCACGGTTGGACACCG
>NZ_JBICKH010000016.1:0-7220 GCF_043103905.1 Pseudomonas sp. yb_2
CAAAGCGCCCCCGGAAATGCCAGCAGTATGCCAGACCTGTCAGACGTAAGAATCGTCGTCCGAGAAGAACCCGCCGTCATCGCTGCCAAAACCACCGTCGGCGTATCCACCCTGGTCACTGCCCCAGCCACCGTTGTCAGCCACTTGCTGCTGCCCGCCCTGGTCGTTCCAGCCGCCACTGTCGCTGGCTGGCGCCGGCTCTTCCTTGATGACCTCGACCACTTCTTCCGGTTGCGAGTTGTGGTTGAACAGGCTGCTGATACCCTGCGCCAGCAGCACACCACCGGCCACACCGGCGGCGGTCTGCATGGCCCCGCCAAGGAAGCTGCTGGCCCCACTGCGCGCAGGCGCGGCGCCATAGCCAGGCTGCGGCGCCTGAGGCTGGGCGAAACCAGGTGCCGACGGCTCGCGCCAGCCACCACCGGACGCTACAGGGGGCGCCGAAGGACGCTGTGGCTGCACCGCCGGGGCTGCGTTGCGCCCACCCGAACCAAAGATGCTGGACAAGAAGCCACCCCCGCCATTGCTCGGCGCACTGCTGGCGGCTTGTGCCGCCTGAGCCTGGGCACGGGCCTGCTGCAGCTCGGCTTGCAGCTGCTTGTTCTGTTCGTCGAGGCGCTTGATCGCGGCCTCCTGTACCAAAATCGCCTGGGCCATGTAGTAAGGCGCCGCCGGTTGCTGACGCACGTGCTGCTCGATGCACGCCTGGGCTTGCGCGTCACGCGGCTGGCTTGGGTCTTCGGCTTGCTTGAGGCGGCCGAACAGGCCGTCGATCAGGGTTTGTTCTTCAGTGTTCATGGGGCGACCTCGTGGGGTAGCGGGACATCGGACAGCGTCAAAGATGGGGCGTACAGGCGCGGGATTCAATCACTGCTGCGGTGAAACTTTTTTCAGCAAGTGACAGCTCCAGGCCCGCTTTGGGCTAAAGTTAGGCCCCTGTTTTTACTGCCATGCGATGTTGACTGATGAATCCGCTGAGCGTTCTGCGCGACTCCCTGTACTTCTTCCGCCGTCACCTGCCAAACATCCTCCAGCTGTGCCTGCCGTTGGTGGTGGTGGAAGCCCTGCTCACCCAATTGCTGGACCGGCAGCTGGGCGACCAGGCATCACCGGCCTACGGCATGCTGGTCAGCCTGTTGTTCTACCCGCTGTACAGCGCAGCCCTGATCCTGTACCTGGACACACGCAGCAACGGCCAGGAAATCGCCAAGCGCGACCTGTTCGCCCGCGCCCTTCAACTGTGGCCGCAACTGGCCCTGCTGATCCTGATCAGCTCGCTACTGATCATGGCCGGCCTGGCGCTGTTCATCTTCCCGGGGGTGTGGATCATGATCAACCTGGTGTTCGCCGAGTACCTGCTGGTGCTGCGCGGCCGGCCGGTGGTGCAGGCGATGCGCGAAAGCGCAAGCATGACCACCGGGCATTTCATGCGCATCATGATCTGCGTGTTAGGCGTGCTGGCACCGATATGGCTGATCGACGGGCTGCTGTTGATGGCCTTCCCCGAGCCATCACCCGGGATGGAACTGGCCATGGACAGCCTCAGCGGCTTCCTGCAGCTGTTCAGCACCGTGGTGCTGTACCGCCTGTTCATGTTGCTGGAAGGTGAAGCCAGCACCTGAGGCCACCGGGGAATGTTTTCGATCTGCCGGCTGCCCAGCCTTGGCGCCAGAGTGCACACCCTCAACGCCATTCAAGGAGTGCACCATGAACGAAACCATCAAGGCAGGGTACGCCCGGTCATTTCGCGGCCAACTGTACATGCGCGCCGTCGACCGAGACATCCCGCTGCGCCTCAGCCGCAGTACAGACAAATTCGGCTGGGGCATTAGCCCCGAGGATGACTGGTTGCAGGCGGGAGGTAGGCAGGAGTCGCCGGTGATGGACTTTCATTACCACTCGCGGACCAACGATCGCCTGCACTACCGCATCAGCATGCCAGGGCGCCCGGAGACCAAGAAGCTAGGATTCAGCCGCAATGGCTATCTGGGCTTCTACTGGCATGCAGACGTTAGCGAATACTGGAAAATCGAGCCGCTGGCGCTGACAGATGAAGGACTTGTCTGCCATCTGCGCGACCAGCGGGGCTACAGGGTCGGCGCCCTCACGGATACGCCGCACAGGAGTGGGGAGTGGGTAGCCTGGCTCAACGTTGAGGAAGGCGAAGTGATCACGTTCCTATTGAGGCAGGCAGATCGAGCTTCACTGGCCGGGGCAATACGATGAATGGCACGACCACTGACACGTCGTGGCCAGCGCATGATTTTTTCGGCCTGCCGCACTCGGTGGTGTGCATCAGCTCCCTCTCGGCTTGGCCCTGGCGGTAGCCTCGGCCACCAGAGGGTCGTCCGGCCAGTAGTGCTTCGGATATCGCCCTTTCAGGTCTTTCTTCACCTCGGCATAGGTCGTGCGCCAGAAACTGGCCAGGTCCTGGGTCACCTGCACCGGCCGACGCGCCGGTGACAGCAGGTGCAGCTTGACCTGCTGCCGGCCATTGGCGATGCGCGGGGTGTCGGCAAGGCCGAACAGTTCTTGCAGACGCACGGCAAGAATCGGCGGGGTTTCGCTGTAATCCAGGCGGATGTTCGAGCCGGACGGCACGGCCAAATGCGCCGGGGCCTGTTCTTCCAGGCGTTGCGGCAGCGGCCAGGGCAGCAGGTTGCGCAGCATCGACGGCAAGTCCAGCGCGGCAAAGTGGCTGAGGCGCGATACTTTGCTCAGGTAAGGCTGTAACCAGTCTTCCAGGCTGGCCAGCAGGGCTTCGTCCCCCAGGTCAGGCCATTCGCTGTGGCCATCCTTCTGCAGGTCGAGCTGACGCAGCAGCGCCACACGTGCCTGCCATTGCCGCAGTTCCGGCGTCCAGGTCAGCAGGTTCAAACCTTTGCGCCGGACCAGGCCAAGCAGCGCCCGGGTCCTGGCTTCATCATCCAGCCCAGGCAGCGGCTCGCGGCTGAGGACCAGTTCGCCAACCTTCACCTGACGCTCGGCGCGCAACACCTGCTCGCGCTCGTCCCAATCGAGGATATCGACCCGCTCGACCTGCTCGGCCAGTACCCCCTCAAGCAACGCCGGATCGAATTCGGCTGCCAGATAGATCCGCTCCTCACGCTGCCCCTGGCGGCTACCCAGGTCGGCGATCACCAGCCATGGGCACTTCATCAATGCATCGACTTCGCCAAACAGGGCCGCACGGCCGTTGGCCAGCCGATACTCCGCCCCACCCGCCCGGCGCTGCTGGGCGACCCGGTCAGGGTAGGCCAGCGCCAGCAGGGCGCCCAGCCAGCGTGGGTGGTCCGGGTCGGCGACCGGCGCACCGACCTTGCCACGCAACAGGCCACGGTATTGCCGGGCCAGCTGACGAGCACGCTGCACACCACCCTGGCCGCCACGCGCTGCCTTGCTCTCACCGCTGACCAGCGCAAGCCGGCTGTGCAAGTCGGCACCACCGCCACGCTGGATGTCCCGCTCCCCCAGCAGTGCAGCCACATCGCAGGCCATCTGTGCCAGGCCCAGATCCTGACCCCGCAGCAACAAGTGCGCGATGCGTGGGTGAGCCGGCAGTTCGGCCATGGCCTGGCCATGTTCGCTGAGGGTGTCGCGGCTGCCCGGCCGGAAGGCGCTGAGTCGCGCCAACAGGTCCTGTGCCTGGGCGTACGCTGCAACTGGCGGCTGGTCGAGCCAGCGCAACTGCTCGGGGGTTACACCCCAGCGCGCCAACTGCAGGGCCAGCCCGGCCAGGTCGGCCTGGAGAATCTCGGCACTGCCATGGGCGGCCAGCTGGTCATGCTGGGCCTCGGACCAAAGGCGGTAGCACACGCCGGGTTCCAGGCGGCCAGCACGCCCAGCGCGCTGGGTGGCACTGGCGCGGGAAATGCGCTGGGTGTCCAGGCGGGTCATGCCGCTGCCGGGGTCGAAGCGCGGCACTCGGGCCAGGCCTGCGTCGATCACCACGCGCACGCCATCGATGGTCAGGCTGGTTTCGGCGATGTTGGTGGCCAGCACCACCTTGCGCAGGCCCTTGGCCGGCGGGTCGATAGCGGCGCGCTGGGCATTGAGGTCGAGCTCGCCATGCAGCGGGCACAGCAGAATCTCGGGTCGCGCCCCCAGGGCGTCCTGAAGGCTTTGGTGAACCCGGCGGATCTCGGCTTGCCCAGGCAGGAACACCAGCACGCTGCCGGCCTGGTCAGCCAGCGCATGCAGCACGCTGTCCACCACCCGTGGCTCGATGAATTCGCCTGGCTGAAACGGCCGCCCCCAGCGGATATCCACCGGATGCATGCGGCCTTCGCTGCTGACCACCGGGGCATCGTCCAGCAACCGCGACAGGCGTTCGCCTTCCAGGGTCGCGGACATCAGCAGAATCTTCAGTGGCGGGTCGTCACGCAGCAACTCGCGGCCGTTAAGGCTCAGCGCAAGTGCGAGATCGGCATCCAGGCTGCGCTCGTGAAATTCGTCGAAGATCAGCAGGCCCACACCTTCCAGCGCCGGGTCGGCTTGCAGGCGGCGTGTGAGGATGCCTTCGGTCACCACTTCAATACGGGTTTTCGGGCCGACCTTGCTGTCCAGACGGATGCGGTAACCCACCGTTTCCCCAACCTGCTCACCCAGCTCACTGGCCAGCCGTTCGGCCGCTGCCCGCGCAGCCAGGCGCCGTGGCTCGAGCATGAGGATGCTCTGCCCGGCCAGCCACGGTTCGTGCAGCAGCGCCAGTGGCACGCGGGTGGTCTTGCCAGCGCCAGGCGGCGCTTCAAGCACCACTTCGTCACGGTTTTCCAGAGCCTGGCGCAGGGCGGGCAAGGCAGCATCAATGGGTAATGAAATCATGGTGGTCCTCGAGCAGTCTCGCGAGTATAACGGCGAACCCAGCCTGCTCTATCATGGTCTTAACATCAGGTGCAGGCGCTTCGCTTGTCCTGCTGAACACCTTCTCGGAGATTTACATGCGCATCTCGACCCGCGTCATCGGTGGCGCCCTCATCGCCACCCTGCTGACTCAACTGACGGCCTGCGGCACCATTTTCTACCCGGACCGGCGCGGCCAGATCGGCGGCAAGATCGACCCTGTGGTTGCTGCAATGGATGCCATCGGTATCCTGTTCTACGTGATCCCGGGGCTCATTGCCTTCGGCATCGACTTTGCCACCGGCGCCATTTACTACCCAGGTGGCCGCACTGCCCAGGTTGACCCGGCCAAACTGCAGGAAGCCGTCAGCCCCGATGGCAAGGTCGACAACCTGAAGTTGCAGGCCATTCTGGAAAGCGAACTGGGCCAGCGCCTGCCGCTGAACGACCCACGGCTGATCCAGCACCGCGGCAGCATCGAACAACTGGCCAGCCTGGGCCTGGTCCCGGCAGCCTGAGCCACAAGGACACTGACCACGGATGATCACTACCCCGGCTGAACACCAGCGCCTGCTCCGCCTTGCCACGTGCGCATCACTGGCGGTGGCCGGCATCCTGGTGCTGAGCAAGGCGCTGGCCTGGTGGCTGAGCGGGTCGGTGAGCCTGCTGGCCGGGCTGACCGACTCGGCACTGGACGCCGTGGCCTCGTTCCTCAACCTGCTGGCGGTGCACTACGCCCTGCGCCCGGCCGACGACGATCACCGGTTCGGCCATGGCAAGGCCGAGGCCTTGGCCGGTATGGCTCAGGCGCTGTTCATCGGTGGCAGTGCGGTGCTGATCGGGGTGCAGGCGGTCGAGCGTCTGTACACCCCGCAACCGCTGGGTGATACCTCCATCGGTATCGCGGTGATGCTGCTGTCGCTGGTGCTGACGGTCGCCCTGCTGGCGCTGCAGTACAAGGTCATCCGGCTCACCGGCTCCACTGCGGTACGGGCAGATTCCCTGCACTACCGTTCTGACTTGTTGCTCAACGGCAGCATTCTGCTGGCCCTGTTGCTGACGCGTTTTGGCTGGCCGCAGCTGGATGCGCTGTTCGGCCTGGGCATCGCCTTTTACATCCTCTGGAGTGCGTTGCAGATTGCCCGCGAAAGTACGGCCATCCTGATGGACAAGGCCTTACCCGGCGATGTTGGCGAGGACATGACCGCGCTGGTGCTGGCCGTTGCAGGCGTGAAAGGCGTGCATGACCTGCGCACGCGCGTGTCGGGCAACCAGTGGTTTGTGCAACTGCACCTGGAACTGCCGGGGCAACTGCCGCTGCATGAGGCGCATAGCTTGTGCGTGGAGGCCTCGCGGGTGATCCGCCAGCGTTACCCACAGGCAGACGTGATGGTGCACGCCGACCCGGTATGAGGTAATTAATCCCTACCCCTGCAGGGTTCAGTTGATGCTGTAACCCCGACCACTGAAACAGGCCCCCAGCGCCCGCTGATAGTGGCTGAGCACAGTGGCCGCCGGTGCGTATGTCGCCGTCGCCGGGTCGAAGCCCGACTGGCTCACTGCCCAGCGATGGCACTGGTAGCGGTCCTGCTCCTGCTGTTCCTGACCCTGGCCATACATCGGATAAGCCACCACGTCATACCCGCCATTTGCCGGGGCCACCGGCACGGGCGACGGCACGCCGACCGGCGGGTTGACCACCACATATTCCTGGCTGTCTGCCAGGTACTGGTAATAGGTATCGGCCACCAGAAAGAACAGCGCACCACCCAACCACACTTCCCGCGCGTAAGGCGGCAGATAACTGACCCGCACGCCGTACGGCGGGGTCACCACGATGTAACGGCCCCCGTGCGGGCGGTACCAGTAACCCCCGGAGTAGAAATAGTCAGCGCCCCGGTAGGGTACTTTCCAGTAGCGGTCAGGAAAATGATCCACCGTGTGCCCTGGGCGATACTGCGGCCCAGGCCCCCAGCCATTGCCATGGCCATCCGGGCGCCCCTGCCAGTCGCCACCGGGCCGTTGCCCCGGGCCACCGGTTTGCCAGTGGTGATCATCACCGTGGCGGCGGGGGATGTCCTGGTAATACCCCTGGCGCGGCGGTTGGGTCTGGCGCACTTCGTCGCGCGAGTTGAGCGAGCGCCCCGGTCCACTCTCACCTTGCACCTGCTGGCCACGTTCACCGTGCCCCTCGCCGGGCCCTTCAGCCAAGGCCCCAAGGCTGATGCTCAAACCCAGTAAACCAACACCTGCCAACTGCCAGATGCGCGACGTCATGGTGTTCCTCTCGGTAGAAAAAACTGCAACCAACGCCAGTCTACCGTGCCCACCACACAGGCCAATTAAAATTCCCGACATGAAAAAAGGGAGACCACAGG